>NZ_JBSSDL010000007.1:0-149139 GCF_054060695.1 Frigoribacterium sp. 2355
CCCCACTCCGGCCGCCCCCCCGGCCCCCCCCCGCCCCCCCCGCCCCCCCCCCCCCCCCCCCCCCCCCCCCCGCCCGGAGGCTGCGGGTGATGGGCTCGCCGGCGCGGCCCGTGACGTCCTCGGTCCGAGGGGTCTCGGCGTCGAGCATTCGAGTGTGCTCAATCCTGAGTGCGCTCAACAAAATTGTCGAGAACGGACCTCGACGGTGACCGACCCGTCGCCGAGCGTCGTCGCGCCTCCTCGGTTCCGCCGTCCCCAGCCCACGGGGCCGTCCCCAGGCCGCGGCGTCGGGCGCGGCCCGCGGGGTCGGGCACGTGCTCAGTCCTCGGGGTGGAGGCTCTCGTCGGCGGCGGACGTCGTCCACGAGGTGAAGTGCACGGTGAGGTCGGCGCGCGAGGGGGCGCAGCAGAAGGGGCCGGCGCTCGCCGCGGCGTCCGGGGCGAGCGGGGCGACGCGGACCAGGCGCCAGGGCTCGGCGTCGACCCGGGCCCGGATGGTGAGCGCGTCTCCGGAGCGGCTGGCTCGGATCGTCACGGTGCGGCCGGTCCACTCGACCGGGGAGAGCGACCAGTCGGACTCGCCCCGCGTCACGACGGCGCCGAGGCTCTGCTCGCCGTCGCTGAGCTCGACCCCGGCCTTGACCCAGGTCTCGGGGTCGACCGAGACGAAGATCCCGGCCTGGTCGAACTGCGCCGAGAAGTCGAGCACGAACGATACCTCCATGGCGGTGCCCTGCTCCAACGGGGCGACCAGGGCGTGCTCGGTGTCGTGGACGAACCCGTACGACGTGAGGCGCCAGGCGTCGCTGCCCTCGGCCGCCGTGACGCGCATGCCGTCGTCGGCGACGTCGACGGCCGTGGGCTCGGTGGTCCAGGTGCCGGTGGTCCAGGGGATGTCGGTCATGGGGGCCTCGTGCTCGGTGGTGGTCGGCGGGAGTGGCGGTGGCGTCGGCGGTGCCGTCCGGGCTGCTGGCGTCAGCGCTCGTGCGTCGGCGGGTCGCCGGCCTCGAGGGCGGCGTGCTGCCTCTCGACGCGCCGGGTCACGGCCATGGCCCGCAGCCCGACCACGATCGAGGCCGACCCGCTGAGGATCATCAGCACGCCCACGAGGTCACTACCACCCCTCGTCAGCAGCGCGCCGCACACGACCACTCCGGCGGAGAGGATGAGTTGCAGGGTCGTCCAGGTCGTCGTCGTCATCCCTCGACCCTACGAGCGTTCGGCCGCGAACGGCTCGGCCGCGCGACGGAGCGACCCGAGGAGGCGCGGTGCCGGATCGAATCGCACCGCGCCTCCTCGGCGACTTCCTGGGGTCTCGGCGCCTCAGCCGGCGTCCCGGCCGGCGTAGTCCTCGTCGGTGATGCGCTCGAGCCAGGTCGTGGTGGTGGCCGGGTCGTCGGCCGCCTCGAGGACGGCGACGTGCTCCATGAAGCTGCCCTCGGCGGCGGCGTGGAAGTGCTCCTCGCCGGGCGCGAGGTAGATCGTCTGCCCGGGGTGGACGTCGACGACCTTCCCGTCGCGGGTGCCGAACCGGGCGACGCCCTGGGTGACGTACAGGAACTGGCCTCGCGCGTGGTGGTGCCAGGCGGTCCGCGCGCCGGGGGCGAAGCGGACCTTCGCGACCGTCGTGCGCTGGTCGTCGGTCTGCGGGGTGACGATGGGGTCGAGCCACACCTGACCCGGGAACTGCTCGTCGGGGTTCAGGGTCGTGGGCTGCGGGGGCAGGATCTTCACGGGTTCCTCACTTCTCGTCGGTGTCGTCGTCTGCGTCGTCGGTGAAGAGCTCCTTGGCGACGCCCATGGCGGCCATCCCGCGGGGCCAGCCCGCGTAGAGCGTCACGTGGGTGATCGCCTCGACGAGCTCGTCCCGGGTGACGCCGTTCTCGACGGCGCGGCCGAGGTGGAACCGCAGCTGCTCGGTGTTGCCGCCGGCGGTGAGCACCGCGACGGTGACGAGGCTGCGGTCGCGCGCGGACAGTTCGGGGCGGTTCCAGACGTCGGCGAAGAGGACGTCGTCGGTGAGTTCGGCGAGCTTGGGGGCGAAGTCGCCGAAGAGGGTGCGTCCTCCGCCGACCTGGACGGGCTGATCTGACATGGCTGAGCTCCTGGTGGTGGGTGTCGGGGGCCGGGACGTCCGGTGCCGGACGCCGGCTCCGGGCGGCGGGGTGCCCGCCGGGCCGGGTCGCTCTCGACGCTAGGCCGGCGCGGGCGGGGCAGGGAGGCCCCGCCAGGGTCCCTCAGCCTCGCCACGCACGCGACGGGGACGACGCGGCCACCTCAGGAGGCGGGGGGGGGGGGGGGCCCGCCCCCCCCCCCCCGCGGGGGGGGGGCCCCCCCCCGGGGGGGGGGGGGCGCGCGGGGGGGGGGGGGGGGGGCGGGGCCCCCCGCGCGGGCCCCCCCCCCCCCCCCCCCCCGCCGGGGGGCCCCGCGCCCCCCCCGCCCGGGGGGGGGCCCCGGGCCCCCCCCCCCCCCCGCCTCCTGCGGGTGTCAGGCCCCGCGCAGTCGGGTGATGCGCTCGCGGATGCGGGTGTCGAGGTCGTCGAACTCGTCGAGGACGTCCATCGCGGCGTAGGCGCGCCCTCGGACACGTTCGGTGACTGCTTCGACCACGTGGTGTTCCACGAGCACCTCGACGCCCCTGTAGACGCTTCGCTCGGGCAGGTCGCGCATCTCGTCGACGAGCTGCTCGACGGTGAAGACCGGCAACGTCAGCAGGACGGGCAGGATGCGGTCGGCCGCGCTGCCGGCTCGGGGTGCCGCCTGGTCGCGCCAGGCGTCCACGTACCCGGCGAAGAGACGTGCCGTGCCTCGGGCCTCGCGGGCCGCCGTCTCGACGCAGAGCGCGAGGTCCGTCACGATCGGGGCGACGTCGCCGGAGCGGTAGGCGGTGAGCAGCGAGAAGTAGTGGGTCGTGTCCGCCGCGAGGGCGCTCGCCACAGGCAGCACCGTGTGCGGCGTCACGCCGCGACGGCGGAGGATCGCCCCGATGAGAGCGCGGCCGATGCGACCGTTGCCGTCGGTGAACGGGTGGATGCTCTCGAACTGCGCGTGGGCGATCGCCGCCTGGGTGATGGGCTCGACGTCGTCCCGGTTCGAGAAGGCGACCAGATCGTCGAGGAGGTCGGGGACGTCCTCCGGGGGCGGCGGGACGTAGAGCGCGTTCCGTGGCGAGTACTGCGAGCCGCCGATCCAGTTCTGCACGTCGCGCACGCGGCCTGCGTACGGCCGCTCGGTCACGTCCGGGTCGTCTCGCATGAGCGCCCCGTGCGCGGTGAGGATCTCGTCGAGCGAGATGGTCGCACCGGAAGCAGCGACGAGCTTCGTGATGGCGGCGCCGGCGGCCACCATCGACATCGCCGAGTCGTTCTCCTTCAGGCCGCCGATGGCCCGTGCGAACGCGAGGGGCGATGCCTCGACGTGTTCGATACGGCTCGATGCCACCGACTCCATGCGGATCAGGAAGCCGGCGAGCGGGCTGAGCACACCGTCGGCGACCCGCTCGAGGTCGACGGCCTCGTAGCGGGCTCGCGAGAGATCGCGGTCGGAATGGACGGGTACGTCGAGATCGGCGATCGTCGGCGGGATCGACGCCTGGATCTCGGAGAGCATCCGATCATCCCGGGTGCCACGACGACTCGAGCTGGTCCACGGCACGGTGCGCGTCGTGTGTGCCGGCCAGTTCGCCATCGGTCATCCAATCGTCAACAACTGGGCCAACGATGACACTTATTGCTGATTGGTGACAATAGCGGACGAGGTGCTGCCAGCGGGAGCCGACCGAAATCGCCGGTCCGACCGAGGCGCGGTGCCGGTCCGACCGGCACCGCGCCTCCTGTCGGTGCCGGTGGCGCACCGTCGGCTGGACGTCGCATCGCCCACTTCGGCGGTGCGACGTTCACTCGGCGGTGCGACGCTCGCCTCCTCCGGAGACGGCACCCACGGGATGGGGGATCGTGACCCAGAGGTCCACCTCGTCGTCGGCGTCGAGACCGAGGGCCGCGGCGGTCTCGTCCGGGGTCGACGCGACGATGGTGACGGCGGTGCCGGACTCGGGGTGGCCCGAGCGAAGGACGACGCGGCTCGACCGGACGGGCTCGAGACGGCGCGCGACGTCGTCGAGCAGGGCGTCCAGGGTCTCGGGCGCGACGTCGTCGAGCCCGCCGTCGTCGAGCACCTGCACGAGCGATCCCCGACGCCGCAGCGCCTCGACGCTCGCCCGGACGGCGTCGTTGAGCAGGCCGCGCCCCCGGATCTCGTCCCGGAGCGACTGCTCGAGCACCCGGCACTCGGCCCGGGTGGCCTCGTCGAGCTCGCCCCGGGCGTCGACGACGTGTCGGAGGGTCGGGGCGACGGTGCGGTGGGCGTGCTGCAGCCGCCGGTGGCGTTCGTGGTGGACGGCGTCGAGCTCGGCCTGCGCGATGGTGAGCTCGCGGTGCTGGCCCGCGGCGACCCGCGCCGCCGAGGTGACCTGTCGGATCGCCTGGTGCATCAGCAGGGCGGCGATGACCACGACGATCTCGCCGGCGAGACCCAGGCGGATGGCCCCGGTGGGCCCCGCCCACAACGTGATCTGCGCGACGAGCACCGCGACGGCGACGACGGGCGGTCCCTTGCGTCCGGCCATCCACCCCATCACGGCGCCCGCCAGCACCCCGCAGGTGTACCGGGCGATCGAGACGTAGTCGAATGCCTCCGGATCGAGGCCGATGGTGGCGACGGCGCACAAAAGGCAGCTGACCGCCGTCGTGCCCCACGCCGTCCGGCTCGACATCCAGCCGCGTCTCGCCCCGCGGACCAGGGCCGGCAGGATCAGCAGGCCGAGGAGCGAGGCGACGACGGAGCCGTACGCGTGGGTGACCAGCACGGCGTCCACGGTCGCGATGAGGACCGCCACGACGATCACGACGCCGAGGACGCGCGAGAGTTGACGTCGGGGGATCAGGTTCAGCAGGGCCTCGCCCGGGCGGCGGGCGACGGTCGGCGTGCCGCCGGTCGGGTGCCACTCGAGGTGGACGGCGGTCCCGCGACCCGGTGCCGACCGGATGCTCGCGGAACCCCCCGCGAGGCGCACGCGCTCGAAGATCGACACGCGCACCCCGAGCCGCTCGGCGGACACCCGGTCCGGGTCGAAGCCCGCTCCGTCGTCCGAGACGGTGATGCGCAGGCCGCCGCCCTCGAGGCGCGTGGCCGTCGCCGCCCGGTCGGCCGAGGCTCCTGCATGACGGACGCTGTTGGTCAGGGCCTGCAGCGTCGCCGACACGAGCGCCTCGGCCGTGGCGGGCGGCAGCAGGACGTCGCGGACCGCGGCCAGGTCGACCCGGGCGGCGGCGCGCAGCGGGGCGAGCTCGGACTCGACCGCCGAGACGACCTCGCCAAAGGGGACGGTCGTCGGCTGCAAGGTGGCGTGGTGGTCCACGTCGGAGACGATGTCGAGGGCCGACCGGGCGACGGCGGCGGTCCGCTCGGGGGAGTGGTCGCCACCCGCCGTGAGGAGCGCGGCCAGGACGGTGTCGTGCAACAGCGCGTCGGTCCGCACCCGTTCGACCTCGGTGGCCTCCTGCCGTTGCTGGCCCTCGAACAGCAACTGGGCGCGGTGTTCGGCGGCGTCGGCCTGGTCGGCCCGGGCCCGCAGGGCCTTCACGCCGACGACGAGCGCGGCGGCGAGCAGGCCGAGGCCGATGAACTCGAGGAGGTTGTCGATGAACGGGAACCGTCCCCAGTAGGCGGCGGCGAGAGCCGCGTCGATGCCGCCGCAGATGATCCCGGCGCGCACGGGGTCGACCTCGGCCACCGCCGTGCAGGCGAACGCGACGAGGGACAGGCCCACCAGCCACGGGATCGTCCCGTCGTCCACGGTGGTGCGGTGGGTCTGGAAAGGCTCGAGGACGAGGAGGCCGACGTAGGCCGCGACGGGGATCCACAGGCCTGCCCGGACGGGCCCCGGGCGACGGAGCAGCGCGAGCGGCAGCGCCGCGAGCATCGACCCGCCGAGGAAGAGCGACACGACGACGAGTGGCGTCAACCCCGGCAGGTGTTCCGCGGTGAAGTCCGGCAGGGCGAGCAGCACCAGCAGGGACGCGGCGACGGCCAGCGTCGCCGCCATGCTCCGCTCCATGCCGAGGCGCAGGGAGTCGTCATCGGCCGGCGGATCGACGGCCGGGGGATCGATGTGCAGCGGGCGGGGCGCCTCCGTGGCGTCACCGGTCGTAGGAGGTGTGCGGGCAGACGTCTGACCCACGACACCTGCTGACACCCCTGAACGCTACGTCGGACGACCTCGCGACACGAGGCCCCAGAACGGGCCGCGAGCGGCCGACCCCGGTCAGGAGGCGCGGTGCCGGTCCGACGGACACCGCGCCTCCTCGGCTCACCCGCGTCGCACGCGGACGCCCACCGACTCGTACGGCCGCAGCGCCACCGCGACCGTCGAGCCCCGCAGCTCGAGCGGCCCGATCGTGTCGCCGAGGAAGGTCGTGCGCTCGACCGACGCGACGTCGACACCGAACCCGAGCGTGACCGTCGTGGCCTCGTCGGCGATCGACTGCAGCTGCACCATCGACGAGGCCTCGCCGTCGGACACGATCGCGACGAGCCGCACCCGGTCGTCGTCGAGGGTGAGCAGCTCGACCGAGGCGCGCTCCTCGACCCCCGACGTGCTGGCCGGTACCGACGTCAGCGGCCGGACGAGGTCCGCGGTCGTCGCCAGCGCGACGGCCTCGACGGCCTGCCCCGGGCGGGCACGCACGCCGACCGCGTACTCGAAGGTCGCGTCGAAGCCTTGCTCGATGGGGAAGTTCGTGTCCCAGACGTTGTTGTGCACCCACGAGTAGACCGTCGCCGCGCCGACCGGGCTCGTGCTCGCCGGGAACGGCGCGTAGGGGAGGCTGATCGTGCCCGGCATGACGAGCGGCGCGTCCTTCGTGACCCAGGCCACCGCCTCCGGTCCGTCCTCGACGGTCACCCAGTTGCGGATCGCCCGCATGTGCTGCGGGGCCCCGGGCACGTGCGAGAGCCCGGAACCCGTCACCCCGCCGGACACCTCGTAGCGCACCGTCGGCTCGGCGGCCGCGAACGGGAACGCGAAGAACGCGCTCTCCTTCGTGCGGGTCACAGGCTTCGTCAGCCGGTTCGCGATCAGGAGGCGCGGCTCGCCGTGGCGCAGACGGAGCGTCACGCGGACCTCGTCCACACCGGGCGCGGAGAACGAGAAGACCAACCGCTCTTCGACGGCGTCCGCCACACGCTCGACCAGCACCGCCGGCCCACCGGTGGAGCGTGACGCGAGCAGCTCGAGCCGGTCCGAACTCCACAGCTTGTTGGCGAGATGGTTCACCCCCGCACCCGACGACCCGTACTCGTCGTAGACGTACGCGTTGAAGCCGGTCGGGGCACCCGCGTCGACGAGCTCGCGCCCGGTCGCGAGTTCGACCAGCGAGCTGATGGCCGACGTCCGAGGGTCGACCCGCACGCGGAGGAACTCATTCTCGAGCGTGAAGAGCTCGCTGAGGGGCGTCGTCAAGGCCCCGTGCACGACGGGCTCGACCGGTGCCCTGTCCGCCGACACGACGTCGAGCCGGACGAAACCCCAGCCCGGGACGTCCCGCACCTGGACCGTGACCCAGCGACCGGACTCGCGGTGCAGGCTGTTCGACTGGGCGTCCTCGACGTGGGGCAGGTCGTCGCCGCCGCGACCGTCGCGCAGGCCGATGGAGGCACCGAGCGGCACCGTCGACTCCTTGAGCAGGAACCGCACGGCCCCCGTCCTCGTCGCACCCGAGGCGTTCGCCACGAGGATGCTCGTGAGGGCACCGTCGGCCGCTCGGACGGCCTCGGCGAGGTAGACGAGCGCGTGCTCCTCGAGGTCGCGGCCGCGTTGGTGCGCAGCGATGCCCTGGCCCACCTTCCACTGCCACTGGCGCTCGCCGGAGTCGTACCCCTCGTCGCCGTGGGTCCACGAGTTGCTCGCTCCCCAGGTGTGCTCGTTGAACATCGAGACGGCGTCGTAGACGTGGTCGGCGTCCGCCCGCTCGGTCGGCACGGCCGAGCCGCCGAGCCACGCGGCCGCCTGCGAGAAGGACTGCGCGTCGCTGACCGACGCCTGCGCCTCCCGGGTCAGGGCCAGCGGCACCGCACCGGAGCCGACGCCCTCGACCCACCAGTCTCCCCAGTCGCCCTCGACCGTGACGAGCTCGTCGCCGTGCCGTGCCTCGGCCTCGGCGAAGAAGTCCTCGTTCGTCGACACCCTCAGCTGCGGCGACGTCCAGGTCTCGTTCCAGCGGCGCACGGTCTCGGCCAGGTGCAGGCGGGCCGGGCCGTTGTCGCCCATGAAGCCCTGGGTGCGCAGGTGCAGGACGTCCCACGGGTAGCCGGGCCGCCCCTCGGCCTCTTCGCCGTGGGCACCGAAGACACCGGGCGGGAACGGGTAGCCGCGGTTCGCCAGGGCCGTCAGGTAGGCCGGCAGGTAGGTCTCGGCGACCTCGTACTCCTCGGTGAGGCCCACCATCGGACCCTCCATGTAGGCGAGGCCGTGGGGGCTGTCGGTCATCCAGACGATCACCGAGCCGCCGGCGGGGGTGCGCCACCGGAACATCCGCGGCAGGTCGAGCGCACCGTTCATGTGCGGCATCGACCGGCCGGCCCAGTTGTGAGCCACCGCGAGGTACTTGACCCCGACCTCCTGCAGGGCGTCGGGCAGGCCGGCGACCTGCCCGGGGACGTCGGTCTGCATCGCCGTCGTGAAGTCGATGCCGTATTCGTCGCGGATGCGCCGCGCCTCACGCAGCAGCTGGTGCAGTTCTTCGGTGGAGCAGGTGTCCGTGTGCAGGTTGAAGGGCAGCGCGCTCAGGCCGACCCGCCCCTCCTTGACGAGGCGCACGAACTCGGCGACCGCGGCGGCGGGACGGTGGCGCTCCCAGTCGGTGAAGGCCCAGAGCGCCTCGACGTTCCAGCGGAATCGGGCGGCGTCGGGCCAGTCGTCGGTCGCCGCGGCGAGCTCGACGGCCGAGTCGAGGTACGACCGCTGCGACGAGATGACGTTGGTCTGGGGGTCGGTGTAGCCGAAGTCGAAGTGCGAGTGGTGCACGACGTGCACGTGCCAGTCGCGCTGCGGCTCGAGCGTGACCGTGACCACGTCCGTCCCGAGGCCGGGCAGGTGCAGGTGCACCTCGGTCGGGGCGTCGACCTCTCGGACCAGGAGGCGCACCGACAGGTCGTCGGGAGCCGCCGGTCGACCGACGATCAGCTCGACCCCGTCCGTGCCCGTGACGGAGACGTGGTCGAGTGCTGCCCGCGCGGCCTCGTCGTCGACGAGGAGGCGCAGGCTCTGGGCGGGGACGCCGTCGACGGTGGTCTTCAGCGGCTCGGGCACGACGCGCACACGCGCCCCGCCGACGGTGGCCGTCACGGCGGTGGCCCGGTCGAGCAGGCCGGCGCGGGCCTCGAGGTGGGACCAGGGCTGGGCGGAGACGAGGGCGGCTTCGGTCATCGGGGTGGTTCTCCAGACGGTGATGCGAGGGACGGTGGTGCGGGGGACGTGGTGCGAGGGACGTGGCGCGAGGGGGACGGGCGGTGACGTCGAGGAGGCGCGGTGCGGGTCAGGCGGTCGGGTTCAGCCCGCGGGCGAAGAAGCGCTGGAACGAGAAGAACACGATGATCGTCGGCAACGACGCGACCAGGGCACCGGCCAGCGCGACCGGCGGACCGTAGGTCGAGTAGTTGCCGGTGAGGTCGGCGAGCGTCGCCATGACCGGCCGGATGTTCGAACTCGACGACAGGGTCAGGCCGAACAGCAGGTCGTTCCAGATCCAGGTGAACTGGAAGACGAACGCCGCCATCAGCGCACTCGTCGACAGCGGCAGGTGCACCTGGAAGAACATGCGCGCCCAGCCGGCACCGTCGAGCGACGCCGCTTCGCGCACCTCGTTCGGCAGGCCCGTCATGTGGCCCCGCACGACGAAGAACGCGAACGGGATCGTGAGGGCGATGTAGACGAGCAGCATGCCGTACTGCGTGTCGAACAGCGACGCCGCGGCGTAGCCCGTGAACAGGGGAGAGAGGAACGCTTGCAGCGGCAGGATCGTGCCGACGTAGATGACCCAGAACCACAGGGTCGGGCGCTTGAGCGGCATGATCGTCACCGCGAACGAGGCCAGCGAGGCGATGAACACGGCGGCCCCCGCTCCGACGACCGAGTACAGCAGGCTGTTCAGCATCCCCTGGCCGACGTTCGCGTTCTCGAACGCCGTCCGGATGTTGGTGAAGAGAGAGAACGAGGTCGGCCACCACGAGGGGCTGCCCGAGTACTCGCTGCTCAGCGTGAAGGCGTTCACCACGAGCAGCCACGAGGGGATCAGCCAGATCAGCGACGTGACCGTCAGGACGACGGCGAGCACGCGGCGGGAGGTCTTGGTCATCGGGGCTCCTAGTCTTTCGCCGGCCGCAGCTGGCGACGCAGGTAGGCGTACGAGGCGACGACGACCACGACCGTGAGGAAGACCGCCACCGCGGCCCCCGAGCCGTAGCGCGACAGGGTGAAGGTCTCGCGGTACATGGTCAGCGCGAGCGTCTCGGACGCCGTACCCGGCCCGCCGTTGGTCAGCAGCAGCACCTGATCGAAGACCTTGAGGCTGCCGACGATCGAGATGCCGACGACGACGATCGTCATGGGCCGTAGCTGGGGGAAGGTCACGGCCCAGAAGAGCCGCCACCCCGAGGCGCCGTCGAGCTGCGCGGCCTCGAGCGTGCTCGGCGGGATGGACTGCAGGCCGACGAGGAAGAGGATGACGCACGCTCCCGTCGCCTGCCACGTCGTCGCGACGATCATCATCACGGTGTTCAGCGGCCACTGCAGCAGCCACTGCGAGATCAGGGGATCGAGCCCGAGGAGGCGCAGCAGGGTGTCGAGACCGCCGTCGGTCGAGAGCATGAAGGTCCACACCACCGCGGTGGCGGACCCCGAGATCGCGTACGGCAGGATGACCGCGAACCGGGCGAGGGCGCCGAGTTTCAGCTTCCACGTCCCGACCGCGATCGCGAGGCCGAGGCCGACGGGCAGCACGAGGGTCCCGACGACCCAGAAGAACGTGTTCAGCACGGACTGGCCGAACGCCGGGTCGGCGAACATGGCCGTGTAGTTGTCGAGCCCCACCCAGGTGCGGGTGAAGCCGTTGTCGTCGAAGAAGCTGCGGTAGATCGTGAACGCGAAGGGCACGACGAGCAGCAGCACCACGAGCGCGACGGCCGGTGCGAGGAAGGCGGCCCCGGCGAGCGGCGCTCGGCCGGGACGATGCGGTGCGACGACGGAGGCGCGGGTCGCGTCGTCTGCGGGAGCCGCGGCTTCTCGGGGGATCGGGGGCTGGGTGAGCGTCATGCGGCGTCCCAGATCTTCCACTCGGTGCGGGCACGCGCCTCCATCGACCGGAGGGCCGACTCGCCGTGCTGCGTGCTCGGGGTCACCATGAACGACCCGAGGTCTTGCACGTTGCCCTCGACCAGGGGAGTCGGTGACGCCTCCCAGTAGCGGATGAGCTCGGTCGGCTTGTTCGTGGCGATGTCGGCGGCCAGGTCTTTGACGAGATCGGACTTCGGCAGGGCCGCGGGGTTGGGGCTGGTGTCGCCCAGGAAGCCGACCCAGGCCTCTTGCACGTCGGTCGACAGCCAGTTCCGCGCGACGTCGACGGCCGCGTCACGTCGGTGGGCCTTGACGGGGACCGACAGCGAACCGCTCTCGACGATGACGGCCGGGGCCGTCGAGGAGGCGCGGGGAGGCACCCGGAAGAACCCGATGTCGTCGTCGGTGAGGCCGGAGGCCAGCAGGGTGTTCGCGAACCAGGTGCCGTAGAGCATCATGCCGAAACGGCCCTCGGACACCAGGCCGGGCAGGTCGTTCGACGTGACGTCCGGGGCGGAGAAGAACCCGTCGGCGTACATGGTCGACCAGAGGTCCATGGCCTCGCGGGCCGGGTCGTCGACGTAGCTCGCCTTGTTCGTCGTCACGGCCGCGTAGTAGTCGGGGTCGATCGAGGCCAGCAGCTGCATGAACCAGATCTCGGACTCCCACGTCGTCGCGCCCGGAGCCAGGAACGGCGTGATGCCGGCGTCCTTGAGGATCTGCGCGGCGCTCATCAGATCGTCGAACGTCGCGGGGACGTCGATGCCGTTCTCCGCGAAGGCGCGCTTGCTGTAGAAGACGGCGTAGTAGCTCTTGTAGAGCGGGACGCCGTAGGCCTTGCCCTCGTAGGTGAACGACGCACGCTGAGCCGGGTCGACCCAGCCGCGACCGATGGCGTCGTCCCACACCTCGTTGAGGTCGGTCAGGATGTCGGCCCGGGCGATGTCCTGCAGGCGGTAGCCGTTCGTCCACTTGATCAGGTCGGTCGTGCTGTTCGTCTGCGCCGTCATGCGGATGATCTGGTTGTAGTTCGCCACGCTGGCGATCGAGCGCGAGGTGATGCGGTAGCCGATGCGCGCCTCGAGGACCGCGGACGCCGCGTCGTAGCCGGGGCCCCAGGTGGGATTGTCGCTGTTCAGGGTGACGGTGCCGGGCGCCGACGGACGGGTGTCCGTGCCGCGGGCGCAGGCCGCCAGGGTCGCGGTGAGGAGCCCCACGCCACCCAGGGCGAGTGCCGTGCGCCGGGTCACCGTGGGACCGCCAGGGATCGGGTGGGCCATGGTCGTTTCCGTTCGTCGTTGAATTGATAACGTTACCAACACCGTGCCACAGTCCTCCAGGTTTGACAAGCGGGAGTGGGCCTGTATATCTGGGGGGATGGCGGCAGGGGCAGGATCACAGTCGGCCGACACCGGCCCGACGGGCACGGGCAGGGGCTCGGCCGTCACGGTCAAGGACATCGCCCGCGTCGCCGGCGTCAGTCCGATGACCGTTTCCCGGGTGCTCTCCGGCGGTAAGAACGTCCGTCCCGCGCTCCGCGAGCACGTCGAACGCGTCGTCGCCGAGGTCGGCTACCACCGCAACGAGAACGCACGCAGCCTCCGGCCCGGGCACCGTTCGGGGCTCGTGGGCGTGATGATCACGAACATCGCCAACCCCTACTACGCCGGTGTGGTGCAGGGGATCGAGCAGGTCGTCGCGGCGACGGGCCGGCGCATCCTCGTCGGGACGACCAACGAGGACGCCGACCTCGAACGCCAGTTGCTGTCCGACTTCCTCGGTCGCCAGGTCGAGGGTCTCGTCGTCGTCCCGGTCGGCGGGGACGCCGATCGCTTCCTGCCCGAACGACTCGCCGGCGTCCCACTCGTCCTCGCGTCGCGGACGGTCGACGGGGTGCAGGCCGACGCCGTCCTGATCGACGACGTCGAGGGGGCCCGGCAGGCGGTCTCGCAGATGCTCGACGAGGGGCACCGGCGGATCGCGTTCCTCGGCAACAAAGAGACGGTGTCGACCGGGCGTCGTCGCCTGGCCGGCTTCCGGGCTGCCCTCGAGCAGCGCGGGCTCACGGTCGACGACGACCTCGTCGTCTTCGGGTTGCAGGAGGCCTCGGCCTCCGAGGCGGTGACGCGGGACCTCCTCGCGACCGACGATCCGCCCACCGCGATCTTCGCCGCGAACAACCGCATCAGCGTGGGGGTCCTGCGCGCCCTGTCGCAGCGGGATGAAGAGGCGCCGACGACGGCCGTGCCGCGACTGTTCGCCTTCGACTCGTTCGACTTCGCCGACATGGCGCCCGTCCCGCTCTCGGTCATCGACCACGACCCCGTCGAGCTGGGGCGCGCCTCCGCGCAGATGCTGCTGGCGCGCCTCGACGGATCCGCCGAAGGTCAGCCTCCGCAGCTCGTCGAGCTTCCGGTGCACATCGTCCACCACTGAGCCCTGCCTGCCCTGCGGGCTGCCCTGAATCGATGCCCCCAGGCGCTCGCCGTTGCCGCGCCTCCTGCCGTCCGTTAGTGTTGGTAACGTTATCAATGAAAGCAGGCGAGCATGACCACTTCCGTCCCCGCCGGCGTCGTCCCCGGCGCCTACGACAAGACCCCCGTCATCGAGCTGCCCGAGGGGCACCGGGCCTGGACGGGCTCCGACGCCTGGGGCCGCCTCGCCGACCTGCTCGAACCGGGCGTCGTGCTAGCCGTCGACACCTACCCCGGCAGCGACCTCGAGGCGCTGCGTCGCGAGTTGCAGGCGGTCGCGCCCCGCGCCTCCTTGATCGACGTCGAGGAGGCCGCGGCCCGCACGACCGACGAGATCGACGCACTCATCGCGCGCGACCTCACCGACGACCGCGTCTTCGGGGTGCTCAGCCACCACACGCTCGACGAGTTCTACGACGCGGACCGTCTCGCCGCCGTGGCGGACGAGGTCCGGCGCGCCGACGGGCCCGTGGTGCTCTACGGCTGGGGTGCCACCCTCGTCCCGGTCGACATCGACGTGATCGTGCTCGCCGACCTCGCGCGGTGGGAGATCCAACGACGGCAGCGTGCCGGGGCGCCCAACTGGCGCGCCGGGAACGGCGACGAGGACCAGCTCCGCAAGGTCAAACGCGGGTACTTCGTCGAGTGGCGGACGGCCGACCGGCACAAGCGCGCGCTCTTCGAGCGGCTCGACTTCGTGCTCGACGCCAACGACTCGATGGCCGGCGCCAAGCTCGTCGAGGCGCGGACCTTCTTCGCGGGCCTCGAGATCGCCTCCCGTCGGCCGTTCCGCGTCGTCCCGTTCTTCGATCCCGGAGTCTGGGGTGGTCAGTGGATGAAGACGGTTCTCGAGGTCGGCGACGAGAGCAACTACGCCTGGTGCTTCGACTGCGTGCCCGAGGAGAACAGCCTGCTGCTCTCCGTCGACGGCACCGTCGTCGAGTTGCCCGCCCTCGACCTGGTGTTCCGGCACCCGCGCGAGCTGCTGGGCGCCCGCACCCACGCACGGTTCGGGGCCGAGTTCCCGATCCGCTTCGACTTCCTCGACACCATGGACGGCGGCAACCTGTCGCTGCAGGTCCACCCGCTGACCGACTACATGCAGGACGTCTTCGGCATGCCGTACACGCAGGACGAGAGCTACTACCTGCTCGACGCGTCGGACGACGCCGTCGTCTACCTAGGGCTTCGTGAGGGCATCGACCGCGGCGAGATGGAGTCGGCGCTGCGCACGGCGGCCGCCGGTGGTGAGCCGTTCGACGCCGAACGGTTCGTCGCGGCCTTCCCGGCCGCGAAGCACGACCACTTCCTGATCCCGGCCGGCACGGTCCACTGCTCGGGGTCCGACTCGATGGTGCTCGAGATCTCGGCGACGCCGTACATCTTCACCTTCAAGATGTGGGACTGGGGGCGCCTGGGCCTCGACGGCGTCCCGCGGCCGGTCCACCTCGACCACGCGCTCGCCAACGTCCAGTGGGACCGCGACGAGCGGTTCGCCCGTGACGAGCTGGTCGGTCAGGTGACCGAGGTCGCGCGCGGCGACGGCTGGGTCGAGGAGCGCACGGGGCTGCACGAACTCGAGTTCATCGAGGTTCGCCGGCACTGGTTCGACGACGTCGTGCCCCACGACACCCGGGGCACCGTCAACGTGCTCAACCTCGTCGAGGGGGCCGAGGCCGTCGTCGAGAGTCCGACCGGGGCGTTCGAGCCCTTCGTGATCCACTACGCCGAGACGTTCATCGTCCCGGCGGCCGTCGGGCCCTACACCGTCCGCCCGCACGGGAGCGGCGTCGGGCAGCGGTTGGGGACCGTCAAGGCGTCGGTGCGGGGCACGGCCCGGGACGAGTGAGCGGCCCGGCCGGGCGGGCCCGGCTGGGCCGGCCCGCCGGGGTCAGCCCTGCTCGGCCCAGCTCGCGGCGCCGATCAGGGGTGCATGGTCGCCGAGCGTGCCCGGGACGACGGTGAGGCCCGTGACCGGCCCGGGGACGCCCTGCACGAGGCCCGCCGCGAAGGGCGCGCCGATCACGTCCCACGAGCGCGAGACGCCGCCCCCCACGACGACCGTCCCCGCTTCGAACAGTTCCACGCAGGGCTGCAGCGCGGTGCCCAGCGCCGTGAACGTGTCCGTGACGAGGCTGATCGCCACGGCGTCCCCGGCGCGGGCGAGGTCACAGATCCGCTCGACGGTGAGGTCGTCGCCGGTCCGTCGCCGGTACCCCGAACGGAGCGCGGGGGTCGAGACGGTCTCCTCGAGCGGGCCGCCGTCGACGGTGAGCGTGTGCACGTTCCCGTCGAGCGGCACGCCCGCGCCGTCCGTCACGGGTCGGCCGTCCACGAGGAAGGCCGAGCCGACCCCCGTCCCGAGCGTCAGGCAGATCATGCGGTCCGCGCGGGCACCGGCGCCGGAGGACCACTCGCCCACGGCGTACGCGACGGCGTCGTTGACGAAGCGGACCGACGCCGGAGAGGTGCCCAGCGCCTCCGCGAACGAGGCGCGGAGGTCGACGCCGGACAGGGCGGCGAACTTGTCGACGCCCTCGAAGCTGCCGCGGCCGGCGTCGTAGTCGAAGGGGCCGGGCAGGGCGACGACCCACCGCGTGGGCGCGGGGCGGCCAGCCGAGAAGGAGGCGCGGGCCGCTTCCGAGGCGGGCCCGGTCAACCGGGCGAGCAAGTCGTCTCGGCGCGCGTGGGGGTCGAGGGCCGTCCGGCGTTCGTCGACGAGACGGCCGTCGACGACGACGCCGGCCGTGACGTGGCCCCCGCCGACGTCCACGACGCCGACGGGGGCCACGATCCGTGAACCGCTGCTCAACTGATCTGGCCCAGGCGGTCGGCCGACCAGCCGAGCGCCGCGAAGATCTGCACCATCGCGGACTGGTCGAGCGTGGCCGCGGGGCGCTCGGGCAGGTAGTCGCCGCCCCCGCTCGGCTGGAAGTGGAACAGCCCGGTGGCGGGGTCGCGGTTGTCCCGCCAGGTGGCGTCGGCGTACTCCTGGATGGTCGCGCGGTAGGCGGGGTCGTGCTGCACGGAGTCGAGGAGCAAGAGGTCCTTGAAGTAGAACGAGTTGAAGATGGCGGGTTGCTGCTGCAGTCGGCCCTCGGCACCCCAGTACGCGAGCGACCCGCGGGCGTCGTCGGTGGCTTTGGTGAGCCACGTCGGGTCGTCCGTCGCGCGGTACAGGATGGTCGCCGTGGCGATCATCGCACCCGAGTTGTAGGTCCAGAGCGTCGGGTCGACCGTGCCGTCGTCGTGACGGCTGTTCTGGTAGAGCCCGGCGGACTGCTTCAGGCACGACTCGTTCCAGTCGTACGCCTGCGTGCTGAAGCGCAGGTAGGCGTTCTCGCCCGTCTCCTCGTAGAGGTGGGCCGCGAGCTGGGCGGCGAGGCCCGTCACGTTCGCGCCGCGCGTCGTGTTGTCGGCGGTGTCGACCCAGTCGACCCCGCCGGGGCAGGCGAGCGTCGGGTCGGCGTTCCATCCCCGAGAGGCGATGGTGAACGCGGCGCGGGCCCGGTCGAGGTACTGCGGGTCGCCCGTCGCGTGGAACTGGCTGATGAACGACAGGCCCACCACGCCGTTGTCGTCGTAGTAGACGTCGCCGCCCGTGCCGAGCGGGGCGGGCAGGTACGACTGGTAGCCGGGGCGCCCACCGGGCGCGACGGCGTAGTAGTTCTCGAGACCGTCGACCCGTGCCCGGGCGGAGTTCGCATAGGCCGGGCCGACGCCCGGGAGGCCCTGCAGGTCGAGGGCGGCCTGGGTCGCCTCGCGGTACTCCCAGAGGAACGAGTAGGGATTTCCCTCGGCCGTGTTCGTGTTCTCGCGGTAGAGGCCGTGGCCCGCGGCACCCGTGTAGAGGTGGTCCTGCAGGGCGTCGTACGAGGCCGAGGCCCGCGACTGCCAGACGGGATCGGGGGAGGTCGAGGCGGCCTCGGCCTCGGCAGGATGCCCGGCGACGGCCAGGCCGGTCACGAGCGAGAGGGCGACGAATGCTCCGAGAGCACCTCGACGCGACGGGGAATGCAGAGTGGACACCATTGACGATCCTGCCTTCGAGGGTGGTTGGTATCGTTACCATACGCAGCCTCGCCGTCGATGTCCAGGGCGCAATGGAAGGCGCGTGCGACGAGGCCCGTGTCGCACCGCCGACTGAACGTCGCACCGCGCATGTGGGCGGTGCCATGTTCAACCGACGGTGCGGCTCGTGGCAGCCACGCGAGAGGGGTGCGGCTGGGACCGGAGGCGGCGGGGCCCGACGCGCACCGCGCCTCCTTGGTTGTCTGGGGTGCGGCGCGTCAGCGACCGCGACGCACGAGAGAGAAGAGAACACATGTCGACCTGGTTGATCACCGGCTGCTCCACGGGGTTGGGGCGAGCCTCCGCCGAGGAGGCGCTGGCCCGCGGACACGACGTCGTCGTCACCGCGCGCGACGCCTCGGCCGTGCAGGACATCGCCGACGCCCACCCCGACCACGCCGTCGCCATCGCCCTGGACGTCACCGACCCCGACCAGGTGACCGCGGCCGTCCACCTCGCCACCGAGCGGTTCGGCGGCGTCGACGTCCTCGTCAACAACGCCGGCTACGGCTACCGCTCCGCCGTCGAGGAGGGCGACGACGCCGACGTGGCGCGCCTGTTCGACACGCACTTCCACGGCAGCGTCCGCACCGTCAAGGCCGTCCTGCCCGGCATGCGTGCCCGCCGCAGCGGCACGATCGTCAACCTGTCGTCGATCGGCGCCCGCCGCACGGGTCCCGGCTCGGGCTACTACGGCGCCGTCAAGGCCGCGATCGAGCAGATGACCATGGCCCTGCGCACCGAACTCGCCCCGCTCGGCATCACGGCGACGGTCGTCGAACCGGGCTCGTTCCGCACCGACTTCTCGGGGCGCTCGCTCACGCAGTCCGCCACGCCCATCGCCGACTACGCCGAGACCGCCGGTCGTCGCCGCATCGAGGCCGACACCTCGGACGGCACCCAGCCCGGCGACCCCGCCGCCGGTGCCCGCCTGCTCGTCGACGCGGTCGACTCGGGCGAGGCTCCGTACCTGCTGCTGCTCGGCTCGGACGCCGTCGAGATCGTCACGGGCGCACTCGACGACCTCCGCCGCGACGTCGACGCGTGGGCGGAGCGCAGCCGCGCCACCGACTTCGACGCCTGAGCCGGTCGCCTCACCTGCAGGAGGTGCGGTGTCGGTTCAGACGACCCCGCTCCTCCTGCAGGCCGTCACCTCCGGAGTGCCCGCGACCCCCCGCGGTCACCCCGGCCCGACCGGTGACGCCCCTGCCACGACGACCCGACGGCGCCTCGTCGCCCGGGCCGGCCCACGCCGGTGACGTCGGCTGCCGGCGACGAGGTGACGCGATCGGCTGACGCGTGGCTTCGAGGTCACGCTAGTCCAGTTGGTACTAGTCATCAATGGACGGGACGAAAAAGGTGCCCCGCTCTACGGGGCCGTAGGGGCACCGATCTCGCCGTCGCGCGAGTAGTCCTCGACCCAGGCCCGCTCGCTGCGCAGCTGGTCGAGCAGGTGCCGGAACATCGCGACCGACTGGACGGGGAAGCGCGTCGCGTCGTCGTCGCTGGCGTCGAGGTAGGCCTGGGCCGTCGCCATGCGCTCGTCGAGGGCCTGGAGGCGCGTGGCGAAGATCGTCGCCCGCGTCGCCTCGTCGACCAGGTCCAGCAGCGCGAACCGGACGTAGAACTCCTCGTCGTCGCCGGCGCGGGAGAGGGGGAAGTCGGCGACCCGCCCGATCAGCAGGTCGCGGCCCGCGTCGGTCAGCGAGAACACCTGGCGGTTCGGGCGACCCGTGGTCTCCACGGTGCGACGGTCGAGCGCGCCCCGGTCGTGCAGGCGCTTCAGCGTCGTGTAGACGGCGTTGTTGTTGACCACGCCGAGGCCCGGGCGCCGCACGTTCCGCTTGATGTCGTACCCGTGCTGCGGGCCGGCGAGCAGGTTGCTCAGGATGAGGATCTCGGTGACCATCCCCACATCATGGGGGGTCGCGGCCGGGTCGACGCGACCGCGGCGCGACCGGCCCCGCCGCGGCGCGACCACACGCAGGAGGCGGGGGGGGGGGGGGCGCCCCCCCCCCCCCCCCCCGCGGCCCCCCCCCCGCCCGGGGGGCGGGGGGGGGACAACACCAGCGGTTGCCCCCCGGGGGGGGGGGGGGGGGGGGGGGGGGGGGCGGCGCCCCCCCCCCCCCCCCCCGGCGGGCGCGCCGCCGCCCCCCCCCCCCCCCCCCCCCCTCCTGGGGGCCCCGACGTCAGTCGGTCGGCGGCGTGTAGAACTGCAGGTCGTTGCCCTCGGAGTCCTTGAAGGGCAGGATGCGGCCCCACGGGTGCTCGCTGATCGTGCCCGTCACGTCGGCGCCGCGCGCCTGCAGGTCGGCCAGGGCGTCCTCGAGGCTGCCGTCGGGCTGGAACGTGATGACCGCCCCGCCCTCGCTCGACGCCGCGGCCTCTTCGCGACCGTTGAGGCCGATCATCAGGCCGTTCGCGTCGATCTCGGTCCAGTCGTCGCTCTCGTCCTTCACCGTGAGGCCGAGCGCGTCACGGTAGAACGCCGTCGCCCGCCCCATGTCCGTCACGGGTACCCATACCGTTGCCACTCCGCTTGCCATGTCGACTCCTTCGTCCGGCACCGGACCACCCGGTGCTGCGTCTCGCTCCTTGCTACGCCGCGCGCCGTGCGAGCCGAGCCGCGAGTCAGGGCACTTTCCCACCCGAAAGCGTGTCTCACGATGACCGGTGCCCGAGCGGACCACCCGCAGGAGGCGCGGTGCCGGACGGACGCGCACCGCGCCTCCTGCGGGCCGTCGCGTCGGGGGCCCTGCCAGGGCCTCCCACGATCGGCGCGGGGGCGTAGCGTCGATGACGAGGAGCCCGTCGTCGAGCACCGCGTTCCGACCCGCCCCTCGTCCCCGTACCGAATCCACCCCCAGGAGACCCATGCGCACCGTCAACGCCTACGCGGCACCGTCCGCCACCGAGCCCCTCGTCAAGACGACCATCGAGCGCCGCGACGTCGGTCCGAAGGACGTCATGATCGACATCGCCTACGCCGGCATCTGCCACAGCGACATCCACACCGTCCGCGGCGAGTGGGGCGAGATCCAGTACCCGCAGGTCGTCGGTCACGAGATCGTCGGCACCGTCTCGGAGGTCGGCTCCGAGGTCACCAAGCACAAGGTCGGCGACCGCGTCGGCGTCGGCTGCATGGTCAACTCGTGCGGCGAGTGCGAGTACTGCAAGCGCGGCGACGAGCAGTACTGCGCCAAGGGCAACACCGGCACCTACACGAGCGTCGACCCGGCCGACGGCACCGTCACCCAGGGCGGCTACTCGCAGGCCGTCGTCGTCACCGAGGACTTCGTGCTGCGCGTGCCCGAGTCGCTCGACTACGACAAGGTCGCGCCGCTGCTCTGCGCCGGCATCACGCTGTACTCGCCGCTGCACCACTGGGGCGTCACCGAGGGCACCAAGGTCGCCATCGTCGGCATGGGCGGCCTGGGCCACATGGGCGTCAAGATCGCCGCCGCACTCGGCGCCGACGTCACCGTGCTGTCGCAGACCACCTCGAAGAAGGAGGACTCGCTGCGTTTCGGCGCCAAGGCGCACTACGCGACCAGCGACGAGCAGACCTTCACCGACCTGGCGAACTCGTTCGACCTGATCATCAACACCGTCTCGGCGAAGGTCGACATGGGCGCGTACCTCGGCCTGCTGGCCGTCGACGGCACCCTCGTCAACGTCGGCGCCCCGTCCGAGCCACTCGAGGTGCCCGCGTTCGCGCTGATCCCGGCGCGTCGCAGCTGGGCCGGTTCGGCCATCGGCGGCATCCGCGAGACCCAGGAGATGCTCGACTTCTGCGCCGAGCACGGCATCGTGCCCGAGACCGAGCTGATCGACGCCGACCAGATCAACGAGGCCTACGACCGCGTCCTGAAGTCCGACGTGCGCTACCGCTTCGTGATCGACGCGGCGACCTTCGCCTGATCCGAGCCGCTCCGCCGGACGCCCCCGCACCGTGTGTGCGGGGGCGTTCGTCGTCCCCGGCGTGGTCGTGGGCGCACCGCACCGCACCGCACCGCACCGCGTTTCGTGCACTGCACCCGGACTAGACGCGGTGCAGTGCACGAAACGCGGTGCGAAGCGCCAGCCGGGTCGCGGCTCGCCGGACCGCATCGCTCGACGCGCCATGTGTAAGTTCCTGCGCCGATGAACCCGGTCCCGAACGATGCACCCGGAAGCTTCTGGGTGCATCGTTCGAAACCGGGTGTCTCGGGGTGAACGGCGGACGGCTCAGCCCTTCCGCTGCGCCCGGTACGCCGTCGGTGAGACCCCGTGGACGGCCTTGAACTGGCGGGCGAAGTAGAAGGGGTCGACGTAGCCGACGCGCTCGGACACGAGGCCGACCGGCGAGTCGGTCGTGTCCAGCAGCTCGCGGGCCCGCGCCATGCGCAACTGGGTCTGGTACCGCAGCGGCGTGACGCCGGTCTCGCGGCGGAAACGGGTGGCGAAGTGCGAGGGGCTCAGCCGGGCCATCGCGGCGAGCTCGTCGACCGAGACGCGCTCGGTGACGTGCTGGCGCAGGTACTCCTGGGCCTGTCCGACCGCGGACACCCGTGGTGCCCCGGCCGTCCGCTCGGACGACACGAGCGCCATGAGGTGCCACGCGGCTCCCGAGGCGGCCAGGGCGCTGGCGAAGGTCTGGTCGCGCTCCATGGCCTGGACGACCTCCTCGACCAGGGCCACGATGCGGTAGACGTCCGACAGCTCGCGCACCGGGGCGCCGGCCCGGACCCCCGCGACGCGGAGGAACTCGGCGAGGTCGTGCCCGGCCACGTGCAGCCACCAGAGGGTCCAGGGGGTGGCGTCGTCGGCACCGTAGGCGTGCGCGACGCCCGGGGGCACGATCACGACCTGCCCCGACCGCACGGGGTGCCGCACCCCGGCGACCTCGCACCAGCCCGAGCCCCGGGTGCAGACCAGCACCACGCACTGGTCGACGCCGTCGGGCCGGGTCATGCCGTGCGCCCGGGCCCGGGGGAAGTAGCCCGCGTCGGTGACGACGAGGTGGGACGTGCCCGGCCGCGAGAGGGCGGCCCGCACCCGGGGTCGGGGCATGACGAGCAGGCGTTGACCGGGGAAGCCGTCCTCGAGGAGCATGCGGACGAGTCTGGCCCGCCGCAGTGGTTTCGTCCAGGCAGTCGGCAGGATCGGTCGTTCCGACGGGCTCGGGGCCTCCGTACGCTCGGACCATGCTCACCGCCGAGTCGAAGATGGCTCTTCCCCCCGTGCCCACTGATCAGGCCGACGCCGGAGTCGCCGTCTGGTCGGAACCCCTCGTCCTCGACACCTACCTGCCGGGCGAGCCCGACCGGTACCCCGCCTTCCTCGACGCCCGCGTCTACCAGGGATCGTCCGGGCGGGTGTTCCCGCTGCCGTTCCACGAGCGCATCTCCGCCGAGAAGCGGCCGCACGAGTGGCAGGCCGTCCACCTCGAGAACCGCTGGCTGCGCCTGGTGATCCTGCCCCAGCTCGGCGGTCGGCTGCACGTCGCGTACGACAAGACCGCCGACTACGACGTCTTCTACCGCAACAACGTCATCAAGCCGGCCCTGGTCGGCCTGGCCGGTCCGTGGATCTCGGGCGGCGTCGAGTTCAACTGGCCGCAGCACCACCGGCCCGCGACCTTCCTGCCGACCGACGTGTCGATCGAGCGCGAGGCCGACGGGTCGGTGACGGTGTGGTGCTCCGACCACGACCCCTTCGCCCGGATGAAGGGCATGCACGGCATCCGCCTTCGCCCCGACTCGTCGCTCATCGAGGCCAGGGTGCGCCTCTTCAACCGTAGCGACGAGACGCAGACCTTCCTCTGGTGGGCCAACGTCGCCGCCGCCGTGGGCGACGACTACCAGTCGTTCTTCCCCACCGACGTGCGGCACGTGGCCGACCACGCCAAACGGGCCGTCGTGACCTTCCCCCGGGTCGAGGGCGACTACTACGGCGTCGACTACCCGGCCCGCGTCGACGACGAGCACCCCGACGCCGACCGCCTCGACTGGTACCGCAACATCCCCGTGCCGACCTCGTACATGGTGACCCACACCGACGACGACTTCTTCGGCGGCTACGACCACGGGCGCCGCGCGGGCTTCGTGCACTGGGCCGACCGGGCCATCTCGCCCGGCAAGAAGCAGTGGACCTGGGGCGACGCCCCCTTCGGCCACGCCTGGGACGCGAACCTCACCGACGGCGACGGCCCCTACGTCGAGCTGATGGCCGGCGTGTACACCGACAACCAGCCCGACTTCTCGTTCCTCACCCCGGGCGAGACAAAGACCTTCAGCCAGTTCTGGTACCCGATCACCGAGATCGGCCCCGCCCACCAGGCGACCCGTGACGCGGCCCTGCGCGTCGAGCAGCTCGACGCCCCCGCCGGGGCCGGGAGCGTCCTGCGCATCGGTCTCGCCGTCACGGCCGTCCACCCGCGGGCCGAGGTCGTCGTCCGCACGGTCGACGGCACCGTCCTCGACTCGGTCACGGTCGACGTCGAACCCGGCCTGCCGTCGGTGCTCGACCGGTCCCTGCCGGCGGGCGTCCTCCTCTCCGACGTCGTCGTGGAGGCGCGCTCCGCCGGACGCACGCTCGTCACGGTCGCCGGCGCCACGGTCCAGGCGAGCCTCGACGCCGTGGCCGCGGCCGGCACCCCGGAGCCCGGCGCCCCCGAGATCGCCGCCCCTGAGGCCGCCGTCGCCCCGCCCGCCCCCGCCGACGTCGAGACCGTCGAGGAGCTCTTCCTCATCGGCCAGTACCTGCGGCAGTACCGTCACGCGACCCGCTCGCCCGAGCCCTACTGGCGTGAGGCGCTCCGCCGCGACCCGGGCGACGTGCGGAGCAACGTCGCCCTGGCGACCCTCCTCCACGCCGCGGCCCGCTACGACGAAGCCCTCGTGCTCCTCCGTGTCGCGGTGGGCCGTCAGTCGGCCTGGGCGCCGAACCCGGCCGACGGCGAGGCCCTCTACCGTCTCGGCCTCACGCTCCTGCGCCTCGGGCGCACCCCCGAGGCGAAGGAGGCGCTGGAGAAGTCCGCCTGGAACGCCGCCTGGGTGGCTCCCGCGTCGCTGGCCCTGGCCCGGCTCGCCGGTCCGGCCGACCCCGTCCGGGCCGAGGCCCTGCTGCGCACGGCCCTGTCGCACGGCACCGACAACCTGCAGGTGCGCGACCTGCTCGCGCTGACCCTGCGCGGCCTCGGCCGACACGACGAGGCGGACCGGCTGCTCGCCGAGACCCTCGAGCTCGACCCGCTCGACCAGTGGGCGCGACACCTCGCGGGCCGACGCCTCACGGACGACGCCCCGACGCTGCTCGACGTCGCGCTCGAGTACGGCTCGTCCGGGCACGTCGACGAGGCGCTCCGCGTCCTCGACCTCGCCCAGGGGGCCGTCGCGGCCACCGCGCTCGGGCAGGTGGCGGTCGGTCCGCTGCTCGCCTACCACCGCGCCTCCTCGTTGGCGAGGACCGGCCGCGTCGACGAGGCGCGCCGGGCACTCGCCACGGTCCACGCCCTCGACGCGACCAACTGTCTGCCCTCGCGCCTCGACGACGTCGCCGCCCTGCTCGACGCGGTCGCCCTCGAGCCGGCCGACGGCCTCGCCTGGTCACTGCTGGGCAGCTGGTGGTACGACCGGGGCCGCGGGCAGGACGCCGTCGACGCGTGGCGACGGGCCGCCGCGACCGACCTGGACGACGCGCAGGCCGCCGTCGTGCAGCGGAACCTCGGCGTGGCCGCCTACAACGTGCTGGCCGACCCCGACCTCGCGGCACGTCACTACGACGACGCGCTGCGCGTCCGTCCCGACGACTCCCGGCTGCTCTTCGAGTCCGACGAGCTGGCCGGGCGGCTGGGGGCGTCCGCCGACGACCGGCTGGCCGAGCTCGAGTCACGGATCGACCTCGTCGCCGAGCGGGACGACCTCTGCGTGGTGCGCGCCCGACTGCTCACCGAGGTGGGACGCCCGGACGACGCGCTCGCCGTGCTCACCTCGCGCAGCTTCCAGCCCTGGGAGGGCGGCGAGGGCCAGGTGCTCGGCGCCTGGGACGACGCGTGCCTCGCCGTGTCCCGTCGGGCGCTGGCCGAGGGCGACGTCGACCGGGCGCGATCCACCGTCGAGGCCGCCCTCACGCCACCCGCCACCCTCGGCGAGGCACGGCACCCGCTCGCCACCACGGCCGAGCTGCACCTGGCCCTCGGCGACGCGCTCGCCGCGGCGGGAGACGCCGACGCCGCCCGGGCCGCCTGGTCCGAGGCCTCCCGGTCGACCGGCGACTTCGCGGGCATGGCCACGCAGGCCTTCACCGAGCGCAGCGCGGCCACCGTCCGTGCCCTCTCCCGTCTGGGCGAGGTCGAGCGGGCGGCCGACCTGCTGGGGGACTTCGACTCGTACGTGGACGAGCTCTCCCGCACACCGGGCGAGGTCGACTACTTCGCCACCTCGCTACCGTCGATGCTGCTCTTCCACGACGACCCGCAGGACGTGCGCGACGCCGAGGTGGCGACCCTGCGCCGCGTCGTCGCCGCCCTCTCGGCCGAGCTCGGGGTCACGACCGACCCGACCCGCGCCTCCTCCGACCCGACCGCACCCGTGGTCACGCCCGGCGACGACGCCGTGCGCCCCTAGAAAGGAACCCCGACCCATGTCACCCATCACCAGGACCCGACGGCGCGTCCTCGCCGTGGCCGCCGCGCTCGCCGCGTCGGTCGCGCTCGCGGGCTGCTCCATCCCCAGCGCCGACGGAGGCGACGGCGGCACCGAGCGCATCGGCGCCCTCTACCTCGACTCCCAGGGCTTCTACGGCGGCGTCAAGAAGGGCGTCCAGGACGCCGCGGACGCCGACTCGAAGAACGTCGACTTCCTCGAGTCCACCTCGGCGGGCGACGTGTCGAAGGAGAGCTCGTTCATGAACACGCTCACCTCGTCGGCCGTCAGCGCCATCATCCTGTCCGCGGTCTCGACCGACGGCAGCGTCCCCGCGGTCCGGCAGGCCAGCGAGGCCGGCATCCCGGTCATCTGCTACAACACCTGCGTCAGCGACGACGCCGTCGACCAGTACGTCACGGCGTGGGTGCTCGGCGACCCGCTGAAGTTCGGCGGCGACCTCGGGAAGCAGGCCGCGGCCTACTTCACCGAGGCCGGCATCACGGCGCCCAGGATGGGCGTCATCAACTGCGAGCAGTACGAGGTCTGCCAGCAGCGCTACAAGGGCTTCTCCGAGGCGCTGACCGCGGCCCTGCCCGGCACCGTGTTCGTCGCGAACCAGGAGGGCGCCGAGGTCGACACCGCCGTCTCGACCGCCGAGCAGATGCTCAGCGCGAACCCCGACCTCGACGGTCTCTACGGTGAGGCGGGCGGCGCGACCGTCGGCGCCTACAAGGCCGTGCAGACCCGAGGGCTCGTCGGTCAGGTCGCCGTCTTCGGTTCGGACATGACGAGCGACATCGCCGCCGAGCTGGCCGACGGTTCGGTGCTCAAGGCCGTCGTCGACATCAGCGGCATCGAGGCGGGCAAGCTCGCCTTCGCCGCGGCCCAGGACGCCATCGACGGCAAGACGCCCGACGAGAAGGTCGTGGCCGCACCGATCGACCTGTACCTGCCGGCCGACGCCGCCGGGTGGACCGAGACCCACCCCGACGGCCTCCCCTGATCGGCGCCGGGGGCCCCGGCACGACGCCGGGCCCCCGCCGCCCCTCACCCCGTCCCCTCGATCCCAGGAGGATCCCCTTGTCAGAGTCGACAGCTCCCACCCCGGACGCGCCGCTCGATCCCGCCCGTGACCGCGGCGCCCCCATCGCCGAGGCCCGCGGCGTCAGCCAGGTCTACCCCGGCGTCACCGCGCTCGACGGCGTCGACTTCGCCGTGCACGCCGGCGAGGTGCGGGCCCTGCTCGGCCAGAACGGTGCCGGCAAGTCCACGCTGATCCGGCTGCTGAGCGGGGTCGAGACCCCCACGACCGGCGAGGTCCTGCTCGGTGGCGTGCCGCTCGGCGCCGGCGGCGTGACCGCGGCCGCCGCCGCCGGCGTCGCCACGTGCTACCAGGAGCTCAGCCTCGTGCCCGGCGTGACCGTGGCCGAGAACCTGGCCATGGGCCGGTGGCCGCGCGGCCGCTTCGGCATCGACACCCGGGCCATGGTCGAGCGGGCCCGTGCCACCTTCGACCGCCTCGGCGCCGACATCGACGTGCACGCCGAGGTCGCCGGGCTGACCCTCGCGCAACAGCAGATCGTCGAGATCGGCCGGGCGTTGCAGGACGACCCGCGCCTCCTCATCCTCGACGAGCCCACCAGCGCGCTCGCCGCCGCCGAGGTCGACCTCGTGCTCGACACGGTCAAGCGCCTCGCGGCGCAGGGCGTCGCCGTGCTCTACGTCAGCCACCGCATGGACGAGATCCGGCAGATCGCCGACACGGCCACGGTGATGCGCAACGGGAAGGTCGTCGAGACGGTGTCGATCGCCGGCAGCGACACCGCCCACATCATCGAGCTGATGATCGGCGCCGACCCCGGGGAGCGCGCCGTCGCCACGCGCCCCGTCACGAGCGGCGAGGTGCTGCTCGCCGTCACCGACCTCGAGGTCGCCCCGAAGCTCTCGGGCGTCACCTTCGAGGGTCGGGCCGGCGAGGTGCTCGGCATCGCCGGCCTGCTCGGCTCGGGACGCACCGAGCTGCTCCAGGCGATCGCGGGGTTCCGCCCGGCGACCGGGGGCACGATCGCGATCGCGGGCTCCGTCGTCGACCGGCCCAGCGCCTCCCGCATGCTCGCGCTCGGGGTCGGCATGACGCCCGAGGACCGCAAGGGCCGCGGCGTGATCCCCGGCCTCGGCATCGACGAGAACATCGTCATGAGCGACTTCGGCCGGGTGACCCGAGGAGGCGCGCTGTCGTCGGGTGCGATCGCGACGGCCACGAAGGCGCTCGCCGAGCGTCTGAGCATCAAGGCGCACGACCTGGGCCGGCCGATCGGCACGCTCAGCGGCGGCAACCAGCAGAAGGCGGTCATCGCGCGGTGGCTGCACGCGGACAGCCGCGTGCTGCTGCTCGACGAGCCGACGCGAGGCGTCGACGTCGAGGCGAAGGCGCAGATCTACGAGATCATGCGCGCCGTCGCCGACACCGGCAAGCTCGTCGTCTTCGTCTCGAGCGAGATCGAAGAGCTGCCCCTCGCCTGCGACCGCGTGCTCGTGCTGCGCGACGGCGGCCTCCGCGAGGAGTTCCGCGCCCCCGACATCTCCCTGCCCGTGCTGCTCCAGGCCTCCATGGTCTCGAGCTAAGAAGGACGACCCGATGACCACCACACTCGACCCCACGACCACCCCGACCGGCGGACCAGGAGGCGCGCCTCGCGACTCCGCGCTCGGTCGCGTCCGCGACGCCTTCCGTCGCAACACCACGCTCGTCAACATCGTCGGCCTGCTGGTCGCGATCGTGCTGCTGTACCTCTACCTGATGTTCAACGCGGTCGGCTTCTTCACCGTGGCGAACCAGAGCGGCCTGCTGCGGGACGCCGCGCTGATCGGCATCGCCGCCACCGGCATGACCCTGGTGATCATCGCCGGCGAGATCGACGTGAGCACCGGCCCCGCCGTCGCGCTCTCGTCGGTGATCGTCGCCGTCGCCATGACCCAGTGGGGGCTGCCCGCCCTGCTGGCGATCCTCATCACGCTCGTGGTCGGAGCCGGCTGGGGCGCCCTCGCCGGCGTGCTGCGCGCGAGGTTCCTCGTGCCGTCGTTCATCGCCACCCTCGGGCTCTGGAGCGTGCTGCGGGGCCTCGGCCAGTTCGGCACCGACGCCCTGCCCGTGCCGCTGCCGCTCGACGACCCGGTCATGCCGTTCCTCACCGGCACGGTGTTCGGCGTCCCGACGCCCGCCGTCGTGATGATCCTGGCCTTCCTCGTCTTCGCCTTCGTCGCCCGCAAGACCGCGTTCGGCCGCTCGGTCTTCGCGATCGGCGGCAACGCGGCGGCCGCCCGGCTGGCCGGCATCAAGGTGGCCCGGGTGCGCATCGTGCTGTTCGCGATCATGGGCATGCTCGGCGCCCTCAGCGGCGTGCTGCTCGCGGCCCGCCTCGGCTCGGGCAACGCCGGCGCCGCCAACGGCCTCGAGTTCGACGTCATCGCCGCGGTCGTCATCGGCGGCACCGCGATGTCGGGCGGCCGGGGCAGCCTGATCGGCACCTTCCTCGGCGTCATCTTCATCACCCTGATCGGCAACGGGCTCGTGCTGCTCGGCGTCGACTCCTTCCTGCAGAGCGTCGTCCGCGGTGTCATCATCGTGCTCGCCGTGCTGCTCAACGTCACCCTGTCCCGCAAGCGCGGGTCGATCGAAGAGAGCTAGGCCATGACCACCACCGCACCCTCAGCCACCGCGTCCTCCGCCGGGGACGCGACCCGCGCCTCCTCGTCCCCCTCCGGCACCATGCAGGGCGTGTTCCTGCCCGGCGACGGCACCGCCGAGCTGCGGACGCACGACGTGCCGACGCCCGGCCCCGGGCAGGTGCTCGTGCAGGTCGGCGCGAGCGGCATCTGCGGCAGCGACATCGGCTTCATCTACCACGGCTACAAGACCCACAAGGGCCTCGACGGCGCCCCCGCCTACCGGGGCGTCGTCGCCGGCCACGAGCCGAGCGGCCGCATCGTCTCGGCGGGCCCCGGGGTCACGCGATTCGGCGTCGGAGACGACGTCATCGTCTACCACATCCAGGGCTGCGGACGCTGCCGCAACTGCCGCTCGGGCTACTTCATCAGCTGCACCGACCAGCCGAACAAGGCGTCCTACGGCTGGCAGCGCGACGGCGGCCACGCCGAGTACGTCCTGGTCGACGAGTCGACCTGCGTGCCGTTGCCCGACGGGCTGTCCTTCGTCGACGGCGCCCTGATCGCCTGCGGATTCGGCACCGCCTACGAGGGCCTGCGCCGCACCGGCGTGCACGGCGGGGAGGACCTGCTCGTCGTCGGCCTCGGGCCGGTCGGCCTCGCCGCGGCGATGCTCGGCCGCATGCTCGGTGCCCGCCGCGTGATCGGCGTCGAGCGGTCGCCCGAGCGCATCGAGTTCGTCCGGGCGACCGGCCTGGTCGACGACGTCGTCCTCGCCGACGGCGACGCGGTCGCGAACGTGCTGGCCCTGACCGACGGCGTCGGCTGCCAGGTCACGGTCGACTGCTCGGGCAGCACGCCCGGCCGCCTGACCGCGGTCGAGGCCGCGGCCGAGTGGGGTCGCGTCGGCCTGCTCGGCGAGGGCGGGCGCCTCGAGACCGAGGTCTCGGACACCCTGCTGCACAAGCAGCTCACCCTCACGGCGTCGTGGGTCACCTCGGTGCAGGGCATGGAGGATGTTGCGCGCATGATCGCCGCGGACGGCCTCAGCCCCGAGATCGTCGTCTCGCACCGGCTCCCGCTGACCGACGCCGACGAGGCGTACCGGATCGCCGCGGCCGGGGCCACGGGCAAGGTCGTGCTGATCCCGGCGGGTGCGCCCGTGCGCGAGGAGGCCGGCGCGCGCGAACCGGCTCCGCGCGCGTGACGTCCCGACCGGTCGTCGTCGAGGCGGGCACGCCCGAGCTGCCGCTGCTGCGGGTGACGACGCCCGACCTCGAGCTCGTCTTCGCACCCACCCGTGGCGGTCGGTTGCTGTCGCTGGTCGCCCACGGCCGCGAGCGGCTCTGGCGCGACCCGGATCTGGTCGACGCCGACCTCGCACCGGTCGTCCCCGTGGCCGCGTGGCCGGCGGGCGACGGCGACATGTCGACCTGGGCCAACGTCGGCGGCTCGAAGACCTGGCCGGCGCCGCAGGGCTGGTCGGGCCCCGACGAGTGGGCCGGCCCGCCCGACCCCGTGCTCGACTCGGGGCCGTGGGCGGTCGGGTGGCAGCTCGACGACGGGACCGTGACCGTGGTGCTGACCAGCGCCGACGACGCCCGCTCGGGTCTCCGCGTCGAGCGCCGCTTCACGGTGCCCGCCGTCGGTGCCGGGTTCCGCCAGACGGCGACCTTCACCAACGTCTCGGCCGTCCCGCGCACCTGGTCGATCTGGGAGGTCTGCCAGGTCGACACCCGAGGAGGCGCGGGTCGCCCCCTCGAGGACGCCGCGGTCGTCGTCGCCCACGCCGCGCCTCCCGTCGAGCTCGACCTCGGCGGCTGGGAGGGCGACGTCACGTCGTCGCGCCACGAGGACGACGTGCTGCTGCCGGTCGGGACCGGCGTGGCCAAGCGCGGCTACCCCGAGGCGTCGGGCTCCGCGGCCTACCGCGACCCCGACGGCACCACGCTCACGCTCGCCACCGAGCCAGCGGCCGGGGGCACCTGGCCCGACGGCGGCTCGAAGGTCGAGATCTGGCTGCAGCGCCCCACGGCGTCGCCGATCGGCGAGCTGGGCGACCTGCACCCCTCGGCGCACCTCGTCGAGCTCGAGGTGCTGGGGCCGCTCGTCACCCTCGCGCCGGGCGAGGCCACGAGCCTCGACGTCGCGTGGTCGGTGCAGCAAGGCTGAGCCGCTCCCGATCCCGTTCCGGCCATCGCCCTCGCACACGATTTCGAACGGTGCACCCCGAAGCTTCCGGGTGCATCGTTCGGAACCGGGTGCAGCGCGGCACGGTTCACCTCCCGGACACCCGCCGCCCCTACGCTGACCGCGACAGCGCCTAGGGTTCCGGGGTCCCACGATCCGACTGGTCCGAGCGGCGCCACGGTCGGGCGCCATCGCCGGGCCGTCATCTGAACGGACAAAAGCCTGGAGGACCCGTTCGGCGCGCCCCGCGCCGAGCCGATGGGTCCTCGCATGTCCACCACCGCCCTCCTGCTCGTCCTCGCCGCCGCCGTCTGCCACGCCGGCTGGAACGTCGTCGCCCACGGGGTGAGCCGCCTCGGCACCCCCTTCCTCTGGTGGGGAGCCGTCGCCAGCACCGTGCTCTGGCTGCCGGTCGTCCCCTTCACGGGCGGTCTCGGGGCGAGCGTCGGCGGCCTCGCGGTCGGGGCGGGCGTCTCGGCCGTGCTGCACGTCGTCTACATGACGGTGCTGCAGCGCGGCTACGCGGTCGGCACCCTGTCGACCGTCTACGCGACGGCTCGCGGCAGCGGCCCGGCGGTCAGTGCGGGTCTCGCCGTCCTGCTGCTCGGCGAGCAGCTCTCGGCGACGGCCGTGGTGGGCATCGCCGTGGTCGTCGCGGGGGTGGTGGCGACCGGACTGATCGACCGGCGGCCGACCGGCTCTCCGGCGCCGCGCCTCCTGCACGGGCCGTCGACCGCGTCGACACCGGCCGCCCCGGGCCCGGCGCGCCGTCGCCTCGACCCGGGCATCGCCTGGGGCCTGCTCACCGGCCTCGCCATCGCGAGCTACACGATCTGGGACGCCCACGCCCTGCGCACCTGGGGCCTCTCGCCCGTGTCGTTCATGGTCGGCGTGACGCTCGCCGAGGTCGTCTTCTACAGCGCGTCGCTCGGCCGGCGTCGGGGCGAGCTCGTCGCGGTCGCCCGCGCCCACTGGCCGCGGGTGCTGGCCTTCGGGGTGTTGTCGCCGCTGTCGTACATCCTCGTGCTGACGGCGATCCGGACGGCTCCGGTCGCCCTCGTCGCCCCGGCCCGCGAGACGAGCGTGGTGATGGTGGCCGTGTTCGGGGCGCTCGTGCTGCGTGAGGGCTCGCTCGTGAAGCGGCTCGCGGCCTCGGGCGTCGTGCTCGGCGGTATCGCCCTGCTCGCCCTCTGACGGGCGTCGCGCGGGCCGAGGAGGCGCGGGTCGGCCTAGAGGAACCCGGTCACCGCGACGGCGACCGCGGCCAGCAGTGCGACGGCGGCGAGCACCTTCGACGACCCCATGACGAGTCGGCGCCTCGGCCCGCCGTCGTACGGCTCGTCGTCGGCGTCACGCAGTTCGGGCGGGAGCTCGGCCTCACGGCGGCGGCGCTCCTGCTCGAGGTGGGCGGCCCGTTCGACCCGGGCGACGCGCTCGGCCTCGTGCTGCCGGGCCTGCTCGGCCTCGCGGTCACGGGCGACGAGCAGCTCGAGTTCACGGTGCGCCTCGTCCGACCAGGTCGCGAGGTCGTCGCCGGGGGAGTCGGGGGTGCCGTCGTCGTGTCGCATGCGGAGGCCTTCGTCGCGGGAGCAGGGCGGGGTGGTGGTCCGAGGGTAGACCGCCGCACCTGGACCCGCCATGGCCGGGACGGCACCCCGTCCCGCCCCGCGGTCGGCTCGCCCAGGTTAGGCAGACAAGAGGTGAACTCTCGTTGAACGGGCCCAAAGATAGGTTCCTATGTCGGTCGGGCGCGTGCCACCATCGTCACGTCCTGCTCCCCCCCGAAAGGCCGTCATGACCCTCCGCCGTCCCCGCGCCGCGACCGCCCTCGTCGGCGCCGCCCTGCTCGCCGTCACGCTGTCCGCCTGCTCGACCCCCGCCTCCTCGGCCACCGGCTCGTCCGACGCGGCCGGTGGCTACGCGGTCGACGACAGCACCCTCGTCTTCGGCGTCGTGCCCGACTCGGTCGACACCGAGACGAACTACCAGCCGCTGATGGACTACATCGCGAAGGAGACCGGCAAGACGGTCGAGTACCACGAGTCGACGGACTACGCGGCCCTGATCGAGGCGAGCATCGCCGGCCAGATCGACGTCGCCTCGTTCTCGGGCTTCACCTACGTCACCGCCACGAACAACGGCGCCGAGCTCACCCCGATCTCGTCGATCACCACGGCCGAGGGCCAGGAGCCCGGCTACTACTCGCAGGCCATCGTGCCGAAGGGCAGCGACATCACGTCGATCGCCGACATGAAGGGCAAGAAGATCTGCTTCGTCGACCCGTCGTCGACGTCGGGCTACCTCTTCCCGAGCTACGCGCTGCTCGAGGCCGGCATCGACCCCGAGAAGGACATCACCCCGGTCTTCGCGGGCAAGCACGACGTCAGCGTGCAGAAGGTCGGCGAGGGCACCGAGTGCGACGCCGGCTTCGCCGAGGACAGCGAGGTCGCCAAGAGCGACGCCGTCGAGATGATCGACCAGCAGATGGTGCCCGGCGCGCCCATCGTCGAGTCGGACTCGCTGCCCGACGACGTCAAGGCCCAGCTGAAGGACATCCTCTCGAACGTCACCGCCGACGACATGGCCGCCGCGGGCATCGAGGGGGCCGACAGCGAGGGCTTCCGTGCCGTGTTCTTCCAGACCACCCCGGTCGACGACGCGTACTACGACCAGATCCGCGACATCTGCGAGAAGACGAACGCGTCGCAGTGCAAGGCCTGACCCGCACGACGTAGCACCTCCCCACCCCGGGAACCCGCCGGGACCCGCGCGCGCGCGTGGGGGTCCCGGCGACGTCTCGGAGTCCGAGTCCGACAAACCGGAGACGAACATGAACCCGCACACCGCCCCCACCGAGACCGTCGTCCGGCTCGAGGGCATCACCAAGCGCTTCGGTGAGACCCTCGCGCTCGACGACGCCTCGATCAGCGTCCGACGCGGCGAGGTCGTCGTGCTGCTGGGCCTCTCGGGCTCGGGCAAGTCCACCCTGCTGCGCCACGTCGACGGCCTCGAACGGCCGACCGACGGTCGCGTCACGGTGCTCGGCCGCGAGGTCACCGAGCTCACCGGGCGGGCCCTGCGGCGGCTGCGCAGCGAGGTGGGGTTCATCTTCCAGCAGTTCGAACTCGTGCCGTCGCTGACCGTGCTCGAGAACGTCCTGACCGGCTCGCTCGCCTCCGTGCGCGGGCCCCGGCTCGGGCTCTGGTCGTACGGCCGGGCCGCGAAGGCCGAGGCGCTCGCCCGGCTCGAGCGCGTCGGCCTGCTCGACCGGGCCTACCAGCGCGCCGACACCCTCTCGGGCGGGCAGCAGCAGCGCGTCGCCATCGCCCGGGCCCTGATGCAGCGCCCCCAGGTGCTGCTCGCGGACGAGCCCGTCGCCTCGCTCGATCCCGAGTCGAGCGACCAGGTGATGGCGTTGATCCGCGAGATCGCGGCCGACGAGGGCCTCACCGTCATCTGCAGCCTGCACCAGGTCGACCTCGCCCTCTCGTGGGCCGACCGCATCGTCGGGCTGCGCCACGGTCAGGTCGTGCTCGACACCGGGACCGAGGGCCTGTCGAAGGCCCAGGTGATGGAGATCTACGGCCGTGTCGCCACGAGCACCGACCAGATGGCAGCCATCGAGCTCGAGCTCGCCGGGGACGCCGTCCGATGACCGCCGTCACCGAGCGCCCGCGCACGACCGGGGCGGCCCCCGCTCCCGTCACCGCGCCTCCTCGTCGCCGGGTCTCGCCCGAGCGCGTCGCGGCGGGCCTCACCCTCGTCGCCCTGCTGGTCGCGAGCCTCGTGGCCCTGCGCAGCGTCGACATCGACCCCGCGCGGATGCTGCAGAGCTGGGCCAACGCCGAGCGGTTCTTCGGCCGCGTCGGGGCGATCGAGTTCCCCCCGCTCGGCGAACTGTTGCAGCTCACCGCCCTCACGCTCGGCCTCGTGATCTGCGGCACCCTGCTCGCCGCCGTCCTGTCGGTGCCGGTCGCCGTGCTCGCGGCCTCGAACACCACCCCCGGCCCCGCGTGGCGTGCCGCCGCCCGCTTCGTGACGGTGCTCGCCCGGGCCGTGCCCGACGTCGTGCTCGCCATGGTGTTCGTGCTGCTCTTCTCGCTCGGGACGCTGCCCGGCATCCTGGCCATCGGCCTGCACTCGATCGGGATGATCTCGAAGCTCTTCGCCGACGCGATCGAGCAGATCGACGAGGGTCCGCGCACCGCAATCCGTGCCGCGGGGGGCAGCCGCCTCCAGCAGTTCACCGCCGGCGTGCTGCCCCAGGTGCTGCCGTCGTGGGTGGCGACCGTGCTGCACCGCAACGACATCAACCTCCGCGGCAGCGTGATCCTCGGCTACGTCGGGGTCGTCGGCCTCGGCATGGAGATGTCGTTCGCCTTCAAGTCGCTCGACTACGGCCTCGGCCTCGGCTACGCCCTCGTCATCTTCGTGCTCTGCGTCGTGATGGAGATCGTCTCGAGCAGCGTCCGCGCCGCCATGCTCGGCATCGCGCCGACCGGCCGCGGTCTCGGCGACCGCGTCGTCCGACGGGCCACCAGGAGGCGCGGTGCCGGTCACCCCGCCCCGTCGCGTCCCGTGCCCGCCACCGTCGAGTCCGCGCTCCGCCGACCGTGGGACCGCGCCCGTCGGCGCACCGTCTCGTGGGGGTGGCTCGCGGTCGCCGTGGTCGTCGCAAGCATCGCCGTCTGCGACATCGCCTGGTCCGACCTCGTCACCGTCTGGGCGAAGGTGCCCGCCGTCGCGACGCAGTTCTGGCCGCCGTCGTTCGGCAGCTACGAGGCGTCGACCATGGTCGCCGCCATGGGCGAGACGATCGCCATCGCGCTGGCCGCGACCGTGCTGACCCTCGTCGCCTCGATCGTGGTCGGGTCGCTCGCGGCCCGCAACGTCGCCCCGAGCCGAGGGGTGCGCAGCGGCATGCGCCTGCTGCTCGTCGGCATCCGCGGGGTGCCCGAGGTGATCCTCGCCATCGTGCTGATCGTCGTCACCGGGCTCGGCACGCAGGCCGGCACCCTCGCCCTGGCGCTCGGCGGCGTCGGGCTGCTCGGCAAGCTGCTCGCCGACTCGTTCGAGGAGGTCTCGCCCGGCCCCGAGCGCGCCCTCTCGGCCACCGGGGCGAGTCGCGTGCAGGTCTACGCCGGGGCGACCCTGCCGCAGGGCACCCGGGCCCTGATCGGGCACACCTTCTACATGCTCGACACCAACCTGCGGGCCGCGACGCTGCTCGGCATCGTCGGTGCCGGGGGAGTCGGCTACTACCTGCTCAACGCCAGCCAGGGCTCGAACTACGGGACGGTCACGGCGATCGTGCTGATGATCCTCGTCACGGTCCTGGTCGTCGAGGGGCTCGCCATCTGGATGCGGAGGGTCTTCCGATGACCGCGACACACCACACGGCCCCCGGCGCGGCCCGTCGCGCCCCGGCCCCGGCCCCGACCGCGGCGGCAGGGCACGCGGTGGCACCCCACGACGTGGTCGTCGTCGGCTCGGGCATCGTCGGCCTCGGTGCCGCCCTCGCCGCCGTCGACCGGGGGTTCTCGGTGCTGGTCGTCGACCGCTCCCCGGTGATCGGGGGTTCCACCGTGCGGAACTTCGGCCACCTCTGCCTCACCCCGCAGAGCGGCGAGGCCCGCCGCCACGCCCTCGCCGCCCGCGAGCTCTGGCTGCGGCTGGCCCGCGACGCCGGCTTCTGGCTGTCCCGGCGCGGCACGCTCGTCGCCGCCCGACACGTCGACGAGCTCGACCTGCTCGACGAGCTGGCCCTCGCCCGCACCGACCGCGTGCTGGGCGACCGGCCCGAGATCGAGCGGCTCGATGCGGCCGAGCTGTCGTCGCTGGCCCCGGTGGCTCCCGGTGCGGTCGTCGGCGGCGCCCTGCTCCCGTACGACCTGCAGGTCGACCCGAGGGAGGCGGCCGACGCGATCCGCCGGCACCTCGAGACGCGAGGGGTGCGCTTCCTGACCCGCACCTCCGTGGGGTCGGTCTCGTCGGGACGGGTCGAGACGAGCCGCGGTCCGATCGACGCCGGGACGGTCGTCGTCGCGACCAACCACGACCTCGACCAGCTGCTGCCCGACCTCGCCGACCGACACGCCCTCGAACGCTGCGGACTCGACATGCTGCGGGTGCGAGCCGACCTCGTCCGGCCGCTCGTCGCCCCGCTGCTGACCGGCTGGTCGCTGATCCGCTACAGCGCGTTCGCCGGCACCGGAGCGGCCGACGCGGTGCGGTCCCGACTGCACGCCGAGCGCCCGGACCTGGCCGCGATGGACCTCAACCAGATGTACACGCAGCTGCCCGACGGGTCGGTGATCGTCGGGGACAGCCACCGGAAGGGCGCCGCGATCGCGCCGTTCCAGGACGAACGGATCGCCGACGCCTTCCTCGACGAGTTCCGCGTGCTTTTCGGCGCCGAGCCGGTCGTCACCGAGCGGTGGCAGGGCGTCTACGCCTCGGGACGCGACGAGTTCGTCGTCGACGAGGTCGCCCCGGGCGTGCTCGTCACGGTCGTCTCGACCGGCATCGGCATGACCACGGGGCTCGGTCTCGCCGAGCACGTCGTCGGGGCGCACCTCGACGGCGGGCGCGACCGGGCGCTCGACCGCCCCGCCCCGACCTCGACCGTCCACTCGCCCCTCACAGAGAGCCTCACCGCATGAGCACCACGACCGCCACCACCTCCGCCTCGTCCGGCACCCCCGCCGCCGAGGCCGCGACCCCGATCGAGCTCGTCGTGCTCGACATGGCCGGCACGACCGTCGTCGACGACGGCGTGGTCGAGCAGGCCTTCGCCCGCGTCGCCGACCGGGTCGACCTCGGCCCGACGCTGAGCCGCGACGAGGCCCTGCAGTACGTCCGCGACACGATGGGCCGCTCGAAGATCGAGGTCTTCCGGCACCTCACCGGGGGCGACGAGGCGCTCGCGCAGCGTGCGAACGACGAGTTCGAGGTGGCCTACGGCGAGCTCGTCGACGAGTCGGGAGTCGAGCCGATCGAGGGCGCGGGCGATCTCGTCGACGCATTCCGCGCCTCCGGGGTGTCGGTCGTCCTGACCACGGGCTTCTCGCCCGTCACGCGCGACCGCCTGCTCGACGCGCTCGGCTGGACGGTCGACGCCGCCCTCTCGCCCGTCGACGCCGGCCGCGGCCGCCCCGCACCCGACCTCGTGCTGACCGCCCTGCTGCGCACCCGTGCCTCGTCGGTCGCCGCCGTCGCGGTCGTCGGCGACACCGTCAGCGACGTCCTCTCGGGGCGCTCCGCCGGGGCCGGCCTCGTCGTCGGCGTCACGACCGGCGCCCACACCCGCGAGCAGCTGCTCGCCGCGGGCGCCGACGTCGTGCTCGACAGCGTCCGCGACCTCGTCGGGCTGCCGGCCTTCGCCGCGGTCGCGGCCGCCGGCGCGTCGAGGACCGCGGTCGCGTGACCACCGCCCTGCCGCGGACGGGGGTGCCGCCGCGGACGACAGACCAGGAGGCGCGGGTCGCGTCCGTGACGGACCCCGCCTCCCCGGCCGCGCTGCCCCTCGACCCGGCCCCGACCGCCATGGTGTGGCTCGAACCCGGCCGTCCGCACGAGGCCGTCGCGGTGCCCTCGGTCGTCCTCGAGCCCGGCGACGCCCTCGTCGAGGTCGAGCTGGCGACGATCTGCGGCTCGGACGTGCACACCACCCGGGGCGACCGGAGCGCGCCCGCCCCGCTCGTCCTCGGTCACGAGCAGGTCGGTCGCGTGGTCGCCCTCGGGCCGGGGGCGGTCGCGGTGGACGGGACGCCGCTCGCCGTCGGGCAACGCGTCGTCTGGTCGCTGACCGTCTCGTGCGGTCGGTGCGCCACCTGCCGGCGCGACCTGCCGCAGAAGTGCGAGTCGGTGCGGAAGTACGGGCACGAGCGGCTCGTCACGGGCTGGGAGCTCAGCGGCGGCTTCGCCACGCACGTGCACGTGCGGTCGGGCACGGCGATCGTCCCGGTCGAGGCCGACCTGCCCGCCGAGCTGCTGGCCCCGGTGTCGTGCGGCACGGCGACGGCCGTGGCGGCCCTCGACGCCGCCTCGGCGATCGTGCCCCTGGACGGTGCCGTGGTGCTCGTCACGGGGGCCGGGCTGATCGGCCTCACGGCGACCGCGCTGGCCACCGACGCCGGGGCCCGGGTGGTCGTCGTCGACCCCGATCCCGCCCGCCGTCGGCTCGCCGTCCGCTTCGGCGCGGTCGCGACGGTCGACCCTACGGCTGCTCCCGACTCCGACGACGGCCTGAGCACCGCGTTCTCCGTCGCGGGCGGTGCCCCGCTCGTCGCCGTGGAGGCCTCGGGGTCGCCGCACGCCGTGACCTCGGCGCTCGCCGCGCTGGGCGTCGGCGGCGTGGCCGTGCTCGTCGGCAGTGTCTTCCCCGCCCCGGCGGTGCCGCTCGACGCCGAGAGCGTCGTCCGACGTCTCGTGACCCTCCGTGGCGTGCACAACTACGCCCCGCGGCACCTCGTCGAGGCCGCCCGCTTCGTCGAACGGAGGCACGCGGCCTGGCCGCTCGACGCCCTCGTGGGCGAGGTCGTCGCCCTGCGCGACCTCGACGCCGGCATCGCGGCGGCCGCCGCCGGCGGGTCGGTGCGGGTGGGCGTCCGACCCGAGTGACCGGGGGCGGTGGCGGCCTGCGGGGGCTGCCCCGCGCCTCCTGCGTCCTGCCTCCTGCGTCCGCGGACGCGGGAGGGGTGCGGGTCGGCGCCGCTCAGGGGCCGATCGCGCGGATGAAGTGGTCGCCCTCGCGGGCCCGGCCCGACGCCGAGACGGTGAAGCGGACGATGTCGCTGCGGTACCGGTCGTCCGAGGCCTCGAAGGTGCGGCCGTCGGGGCCGCGCGTGATGCGGTGCAGCCGCAGGATCGGCGTGCCGGGCTCGACCCCGAGCAGTTCGGCGTCGAGCTCGTCGGCGGCGACCGCGTCGATCTCGTGGTCGATGTCGGCGTAGCCGAAGCCCCGCGAGTCGAGGTACTCGGTGATCGACACCGTGTCGAGGTCGACGTCGAACAGCACGCGGCCGACCTCCTCGATGAAGGTCAGGCGCTCGAGCATGGTCGGGCGGCCGTCGACGAGTCGCAGCCGGACGACGTCGACCACGAGGGCGCCCGGCTCGATGCCGAGCGACCGGGCCTTGTCGTCGTCGGCGCGGCGCAGCGACACCTCCTGCGTGCGGGCGCCGGGCTCGCCGCCGACGTCGCGCACCCACTTGGTGAAGGGGATCGACACGTCGACCGGGTGGTGCGCCTTGCGTGCGACGACCCGCGCCGGGCGGCCGCGCCGGGTCTCGACCAGGCCCTCGGAGCGCAGGGCGGCGAGGGCGTTGCGGATCGGCCCGCGGGAGGTGCGCCACTGCTCGGCCAGCTCGCCCTCGCTCGGCACGTCGTCGCCGACCGCGAGGTCGCCGCTCAGGATGCGCCGCCGCAGGTCGTCGGCGATCTGCTCGTAGAGGGTCGAAGGCACGTGCGGATCTTACCGAGCGGTGGGGTCGGGCTCGTCATGGGCCCCGTCCGCGACGACGAACCCCGTTCGCGAAGGAGAACCCCGTTCCATCGGGGTTCTCCTTCGCGAACGGGGTTCGTCCCGTCGTCGCGCCGAGGGGGTCACCACCAGGGCTTCCCACCGCGACCCGCCCCTGTCGTAGCGTCGAGGGCATGGACACCGAGAGCGAGATCCGCGACTTCCTGACCAGCCGACGGGCGCGGGTGCGGCCCGAGCAGGTCGAGCTGCCGGGCGGCCCCGGACGCCGCGTGCCCGGACTGCGGCGGAGCGAGGTGGCGCTGCTCGCGGGCGTCAGCGTCGAGTACTACACGCGGCTCGAACGCGGGCGCCTCGGCGGGGTGTCCGAGGTCGTGCTCGACTCGCTCGCGACCGCCCTGCTGCTCGACGACGCCGAACGCGAGCACCTGGCCGACCTCGCCCGCGCCGCGAACGAGTCGCCCGTGCGCGCCCGGCGTCGACGCCGTCCGCCCGAGACCGTCTCGCGCAGCATGCAGCTCGTGCTCGACGCCGTGACGGCCGGGCCCGCGTTCGTCCGCAACGGCCGCATGGACGTCCTCGCCGAGAACGCGCTCTTCCGTGCGCTCTACTCCGACCTCTACGCCCTCGACGAGCGGCCGGTCAACCTCGCCCGCTTCGTCTTCCTGCACCGCGAGCAGGCCGAGGCCTTCTACCCGTCGTGGTCGGTGGCCGCCGACATCAACGTCGCGATCCTGCGCACCGAGGCCGGCCGCGACCCCCACGACCGCGCCCTGCACGACCTGATCGGCGAACTGTCCACCCGCAGCGACGAGTTCCGCGTGCGCTGGGGCGCCCACGAGGTGCGCCACCACACGTCCGGCCAGAAGCGCTTCCACCACCCGGTCGTCGGTCAGCTCGACATGGTCTACGAGGCCATGGAGCCGATGGGCCGCCCGGGCCTGAACTTCCTCGTCTACAGCGCCGAGCCCGGCTCGCCGACCGAGGAGCGCCTCCGCCTCCTCGCCAGCTGGGCGGCGCCGCAGGCCGACCCGGCGGTCGTCCGCGCCGACGCCCCGGACCGACCCGACGTCGCGAGCGGACCGCGCGAGGCGGCCGGATCGTGAGCCGCCTCGCGATGTGGTGGCGCGCCTCCTGCGAGATCTCCGACCTCACGCGCGACCGAGAGCAGGAGGCGCGGGTGCTGGACGAGATGGCGGTGCGTCTCCAGCCGGGCCCCTGGGCGATCGCCGCGCTCTTCCACCGCCGCGCGCCCGGCGCGACCGACGCCGCAGAGGCCTCCGCCACCATGGAGAACCAACCACCCTCGAACGCCGAGGAGGCACGACCGTGAAGTACACCCGTCTGGGCACCACAGGGCTGAAGGTCAGCCGCATCGGCCTCGGCTGCATGAGCTACGGCGACCCCACCCGGGGCCTCCACTCGTGGACGCTCGACGAGGCGGCCTCGGCACCGTTCTTCCGCCAGGCCGTCGAGCTCGGGGTCACCTTCTGGGACACCGCGAACGTCTACCAGCAGGGCACCGGCGAGGAGTTCGTCGGCCGCGCGATGCGCGAGTACTCCCGCCGCGAGGACGTCGTTCTGGCGACGAAGGTCAGCGGTCGCATGCACGACGGTCCGGGGGGAGCGGGGCTGTCACGCGGGGCGATCCTCGAGCAGGTCGACGCGTCGCTCACGCGACTCGGCACCGACCACGTCGACCTGTACCAGATCCACCGCTTCGACCCCGAGACCCCGGTGGAGGAGACGATGGAGGCGCTCCACGACCTGGTCCGGGCCGGCAAGGTCCGGTACACGGGCGCCTCGAGCATGTTCGCCTGGCAGTTCGCGAAGATGCAGACCGCCGCCGTGGTCAACGGCTGGACGCCCTTCTCGACCATGCAGGACCAGTACAACCTGCTGAAGCGCGAGGAGGAACGCGAGATGATCCCACTCTGCGCCGACCTCGGCGTCGGGCTCGTGCCCTACTCGCCGCAGGGCAAGGGACGGCTGACGCGACCGCGTGGTGCGACCACCGAGCGGTCCGCCGTCGACGAGGTCGCGAAGGCCTTCGACGCCGACGAGGACGGCCCGATCATCGACGCCGTCGAGCAGGTCGCCGCCGAGCACGGGGTGTCGATGGCCCAGGTCGCCGTGGCGTGGGTGCTGCGGAACCCCGTCGTCTCGGCCCCGATCGTCGGCGCGACGAAGCCGCACCACCTCGCCGACGCCGTCGCCGCCCTGGACGTCGAGCTGACCGACGACGACGTCCGCCGCCTCGAGGAGCCCTACCGGCCGCAGTCACCGTTCTGGTGGTGAGGCGCCCCCCTCACGACTGCAGCGCCTCCGTCGGCGGGGTGCGTGCCGCTCGCACCGCGGGCCACAGCCCGGCCAGAGCCCCGATCACGAGCGTCGCGACGAGTCCGGCGACGAGCACCACAGGCGGGATCGACGGTGGCCACCCCCGCAGAGCGGCAAACACCGCGGTCACCGCCACGCCGAGCAGCACCCCGGCCACCCCGCCGAGCAGCGACAGGAACAGGGCCTCGGCCAGGAACTGCTGCCGGATGTGCGACCGCGTCGCCCCGAGCGCCCGCCGCAGCCCGATCTCGCGCCTCCGTTCGAGCACCGAGATCACCATCGTGTTCGCCACGCCGATGCCGCCGACCAGCAAAGCGACACCGCCGAGGCCGACCAGCAGCCCGGTGAACGCCTGGTCCGCTGCCTGCTGCGCGGCCAGCGCGTCGGACGGTCGCGTCACCTCCACGTCGGACGGGCTCCGCGGCTGGATGGACCGCGCGAGCACGTCGCGCACCTGCGGCACCCGGGCGGGGTCGGCCCGCACGTAGACCGCGGTCGGGTGGACAGGCGAACCGGCCAACGCCTCCGCGGCCCGTTCGCCGATCAGCGCCGACGAGTCGATCTCGGGCGCCAGCGGCACCGGTTCGAGGATGCCCGCCACCACGTACCCGGTGCTGCCGACGATCACGTGCCGTCCCGGTTCGGTGACGCCCAACCGGTTCGCCGCCTCGGCGCCGAGCACGACCACGGGGTACCGCGCCATGCCGTCGGTCAGCCAGACGCCCCTCGCCACGCGGGCCTCGAGCACGTCCAGCAGCGTGGGTGACGCCGACCGCACCGTGATCCCGTTCGTGTTGCCCGCGGGCACCGCGCTGTTGCGGTACACGCCGACGTCGGCCACCGTGCCGGTCGTCGCGGCCGATCGCACCCCCTCGGTGTGCCCGGCCGACACCCCCGCCGTCAGGGGCAGGTCGACGGCCTCGCCGAAGAAGTCCTTCCCCTGGGAGGCCGAGAGCAGGTTCGTGCCGAGCTCGTCGAGGGTCGCCGCGAGCTTCGCCTGGCTCGACGTCGAGATGCCGACCACGGCGATCATGGCGGCGATGCCGATCGCGATGCCGAGCGCCGACAGCACGGCCCTGGTGGGTCGGGACGCCAGCCCGGACACGCCCAGTCGCACGACGTCCGACCCGAGGAGGCGCGAGGGCGTCCCCGAGGCGCTCATGCGGTCACCCCCGCGAGGGTCGCGCTGTCGTGCACCAGGTGCCCGTCGCGGATCGTCACCCGCCGGGGCAACCGCTCGGCGAGCTCGACGTCGTGGGTGATGACGACGATCGTGGTGCCCTCGGCGTGCAGCTCGCCGAGCAGCGACACGATGCCCTCGCCGGCCTTCGTGTCGAGGTTGCCGGTGGGTTCGTCGGCCAGCAGCAGCGACGGGCGGTGCACGACGGCCCGCGCGATGGCGACGCGTTGCCGTTCACCGCCCGAGAGCTGGTTCGGTCGGTGGGTCAGGCGGTGCCCCAGTCCGACCCGCTCGAGGGCCTCCCGCGCTCGTGCTCGGCGCTGCCGGAGCGGCACGCCCGCGTAGAGCAGGCCGTTCGCGACGTTGTCGGTCGCGCTGACGCCCTCGCTGAGGTGGAACTGCTGGAAGACGAACCCGATGCGGTGCGCCCGCAGGGCCGACAGCTCACGGTCGTTCTGCTCGGCCACGTCGACGCCGTCGACGAGCACGGTGCCCGAGGTGGGGCGGTCCAGCGTGCCGAGGACGTTCAGCAGGGTCGACTTGCCCGATCCGGACGGGCCGACGATCGCGACGAGCTCGCCGCGGTCGATCCGCAGCGACACCGACGACAACGCGGTCGTCGGGGGGCGGCCGTACTCGCGCGTGACGTCGTGCAGCTCGATCACGGCGCTCATGCGGGCACCACGACCTCGTCGCCGGCCCGGACGTCGCCGGTCACCTCGACCCGGTCGCCGGCGAACAGGCCGGCCTCGACCGGCACGGCCGTCGTCGTGCCGTCCGGCTGGAGCACCTCGACGACGAAGCCGTCGTCGACGGCCGCGCCCAGGGCGAGGACCGGCACGTGCAGCACGTTCTCCTCCACCTCGGAGACGAAGTCGACCTGCACCGACGCGTCGGTCAGGTCGCCGGCCGCCGCCGGGTCGTCGAGCGACACCGTGACGGGGACCGTCGTCGTGCCCGCGGTCTCGTCGGCCACGGCCGCCCCCACGTCGGACACCCGCCCGGGAACGGTGCCGTGACCGGGCAGTGCGACCGAGACGACCCCGTCGACGGCCGCCAGCGGCGACCCGACGGGCAGGTCGACCGACACGACCTTGTCGTCGCGGGCCGTGTCGTACAGATCGCCGCCCGAGGCGTCGCCGACGGCCGCCGTCAGCGTGCTGACCGTGAACGACCCCGTGACGAACTGCAGGGCACCCCGGGCGATCGACCCGGTGCGCTCCTGGCCGGTGTCCTTCTGCCAGGCCGAGACGGCGTTCGCGGTGCGCCGGTCGAACGTGTCGTCCGGGGTGCCCGGGAAGTATCCCCAGGCCTTGAGGTTGTCCTCGAGCTGTCGCACGTCCGGGCCCTTCGCCATGCCCTGCTCGAACGCCCGCCACTGCGGCAGGGCGCCCTCGAACGCGGTGACCGGTTCGTCGTCGACCCGGAAGAGCTCGCTGCGTGCCGAGAGGGCGTCGCCGACCTTCGGCAGCGAGGTGATGGTGCCGGGTGCGGACCCGGCGATCGTGGGCCCGTCGAGGCGGCTGAGTCTGCCCGCCCTGGTCGTCGTGCCGGTCAGCGTGCCCTGTTCGACCACGGCCGTGGTGGGCCTCGTCGTCGTGCCCGCCGCGACCTGCGCGTCGGCGGCACGGGACGCCCCGGGCGGTCCGACCAGGAACACGGCGGTGACGGCGGCCCCGACCACGGCCACGCCGGCGACGGACGACCAGGCGACGGCTCGGCGCGACGGGCTCACCGGGTCACCGTCGTGGGCATGCTGCCGAACGCGCCGCACTCCTCGAGCACGCCCTCGGGGACGTCGTCCATCGTGTCCGTGCCGCCGGCTCCGTCGAGCTGGTCGGTCACGTCGTATCCCGCGTCACGGACGCACTCGGCGGACTCGCGCAGCCTCGCGTCGAACTCGTCCTGGCTCTCCTTCTCGGACGCGGTCACGGGGCGCTCGCCGAGTTCGTCGGTCGTCGACTCCCGGCACTTCTCCGAGGCGGCCAACAGGGCATCCATGTCCATGTCGTCGCCGCGCGAGATCGCCATGCCTCCGCCGTCGCCCGAGGGGTCGCCGATGTCGACGCCCTCCTCGCGGAGGCAGTTCGCGTTCGCGAGGTCCCACGCCTGGGCGTCGGCGGCGATCTGCGACTCGGACTTCGTCTCGGCGGCGGCGTCGTCGGCGGCGGTCGAGCAGCCGGCGAGGGCGACGACGAGCAGGGGGAGGGCGGCGAAGAGGGTGCCACGGGTTCTGGACATGAGGGGACTCCTGGTCTTCCACGATCACGGGCCGCGACCGGCGGTCGCGGCGTCGCCCTCGTCGGGCGACGGGGTCCAGACCACCGCACGGCTCGTTGCCGGCCCGTAAACGGCGGGCTTTACGCTTCGGTGACATCCGACATGTCACCCTCGAGAAGGGCGTCCGCGTCCCGTCCGTCCCGACCCGAACAGGAGCCACCATGCGCGTACTCGTCGCCGAGGACGAGGTCTACCTCGCCGAGGCCGTCCAGAGCGTCCTCGAACGTCATGCGATGGCCGTCGACGTCGTGCACGACGGCGACGCCGCCCTCGAGGCGATCGCGCTGAACGACTACGACGTCGTGCTGCTCGACCGCGACCTGCCGGGCACGCACGGCGACGACGTCTGCGCCTCGGTGACCGCCGCCGGTGACGGCCCGGGCGTCCTGATGCTCACCGCGGCCGGTCGCACCCGTGACAAGGTCGACGGCTTCGAGCTCGGTGCCGACGACTACCTCGTCAAGCCGTTCGAGTTCCCCGAGCTGATCGCCCGGCTGCGCTCCCTCGCCCGGCGCCCGCGTCAGGCCCGTCCGCCGGTCATGGTCTGCGGCGACCTGCGCTACGACCCGTTCCGCCGCGAGGTGTACCGCGACGGCCGCTACGTGAAGCTGACGCGCAAGGAGTTCGCGGTGCTCGGCGTGCTGCTGGCGGCCGACGGGGGCGTGGTCAGCGCCGAGCGGCTGCTCGAGAAGGCCTGGGACGAGAACGCCGACCCGTTCACGAACTCGGTGCGGGTCACGATCTCGAACCTCCGGCGACGCCTGGGCGAGCCCTGGCTCATCCACACCGTCCCCGGCAGCGGCTACCGCATCGCCGCCGAGGCCGGCTCGTGACCGGCGGCGTCGACTCGACACCCACCAGGCCCAAGAGGCGCGGGCTGCGTCACCGGGGCAGCGCCCGTCTCCGGCTCACCGCCACCGTCAGCGCGGTGCTGACGGTCGTGGGCCTGTCGATCGTGGCCTCGGTCTTCCTCGTGATGCGCTTCGTGCCCGACTACCGCATCACCGCCCTGCGCACGTCGAGCGCCGAGCCGGGCGACCTCGCGTCGCCGACGGCCTCGTGGGCGCCCTCGGTCGACGCCGGCGTGGTCACCGGTGGGGCGCCGCCCGCCGCCGGGACACCGCCCGTCCCCGAGGCGCTGCCCGTCCCCGAGACCGCCGAGTTGCGCCCGGCGGTCACCATCTCGGGCGAGAGCGACCTCCTGCGCGTGCTCCTGACGACGTCGTCGATCGTGTTCGTCGTCGCGCTGGTCGTCGGCGTTTGGCTGAGCTGGATGGTCGCCGGGCGCCTCCTCCGGCCGATCGGGCACCTCGCGACCGCGGCGCGCGAGGCCGAGCACGGCGCTGCGGGGTCGTTCCGGCGACGGCTCGCCACGACGGCGCCCGGGCGCCCCGACGACGAGTTCGGACGCCTCGCGTCGACGTTCGACGACATGCTCGACCGGCTCGACCGTTCGTACGAGGCCCAACGCCGCTTCGCCGCCAACGCGTCGCACGAGCTCCGCACGCCCCTCGCGACGACGCAGGCGATGCTCGACGCGGCCCTCGCGCTCGACCCGACAGGCGTCGGCGACGCGGTCGGCTCACCGCCGGCGGTGACGATCCGACGCCTGCGCGAGATGAACACCCGCAGCATCGCGACGGTCGAGGCGCTGCTCGCCCTGTCCGACGCACAGTCCGGCGACGGCGTGGCCGCCGACCGGGTCGACCTCGTCGCCGTGGTCGACGAGGTCCTCGCCGCCACGGCGTCCGCTGCCGAGGAGGCGCGGGTCGAGGTGCGCCGCACCGCCCGTCCCACGCTGGTCACCGGAGACCGGGCCCTGCTCTCCGTGCTCGTCGGCAACCTCGTCCGCAACGGCATCGGCCACAACGAGCCCGGCGGCCGACTCGACGTGACGGTCGGCGCCGACGCCTCGGGGGCGGCGACCCTGCACGTGGCCAACGGCGGCGAGGTCATCGACCCGGCCGAGGTCACGCGCCTGACCGAGCCCTTCTACCGGTCGGCGGGCCGGGTCGCCGGCTCCCACGGCCTCGGCCTGGCCCTGGTCGCGGCCGTCGCCGAGACGCACGGGGCGACGCTGACCCTCGATGCGCCTCCTTCGGGCGGTCTCGTCGTGCGCGTGGTGTTCGCCGCGCCCGCGACCGGCCGGTGAACCGGCCCGGCGGGCACGCCGTCGCGTCGGTCCGGCCCCTGCGGGGGACACCGCGGTCGGCCAGCCAGCCGACTGTGCGACCGGCTCGTCGCTCCTAGGCTCGGAACGTGCCCGCGAGGCGGGCCGACCGGCCAGGGGCGCCGGCGCCGCGACCGGGGGGTGGGACGTTGACCGAGCAGGGTGGCGTCCCCGCGGACCGCCCGACGACGGGCGGCTCCGCGACGGGCCGCCCGACGACGATCATGCGCCCGGGTCAGCCCCTGGGGTTGCGGCTCGACGCCCGGCACGACGAGTTCAGCGACCTGCTGCTCGACTGCTCGCTCGAGGACGTCGGGGCGACCGGCCGGTCGTGGCTGCGCGACCGGTACGCAGAGATCGTGCCGATCGTGCTCGGTCCGGCCCTCGCCGCGGTCGAGCACGGTCGTCCGGTGTCGGGCTCGTGCCTCGACGAGTTGCGTGCCGTCGCCCGCCGCAGTGCGACCTGCCCCGACGTCGACCTGGCCGTCGTCCTGCGGGGGGCCTTGCCCGCGCTGCGCATCTTCTCGCTCGTCATGCACTCGGCGTCGGGCGGGCAGGCCGGGGCGCTCGTCCTCGCGATGGCGCGCGCCTCGCAGGTCGCCCACGAGCTCGGGACCTGCTGGGCCGAGGAGTGGGCGCGGCACCGGCCCCGTCTCGTCGCCGCCTCGCCGGGCGGGGGACCAGGAGGCGCGGGCGGCTCCCAGCCATCCCCTGCGGCCCCGGGGCCCGACGTCGTGCTCGACCTCGTGGCCGACGCCCCCGACCTCGACGACGTCGAGCGGCAGATGCTCACGCTCACCGCCTACGGCCTCTCGAACGCCGAGATCGCCCGCGAGACGGCCTACAGCCGCCAGGCCGTGGCCTGGCACCTGGCCCGTCTCATGCGGACGTGGAGCGCCCCGAACCGGACGGCGCTCGTCTCGGTCGCGTTCGTCAAGGGCGTCATCCGGTCGCGCATCGTGCGGCGGGGGCGCCGTCGGGACGGCCAGGCGGCGGTCGAGGCGCCGAACCGACCCGCGCCTCCTGCCCTGCCCCCGGCCTGACGGCGCACGCGAACCCGCCCCGGCGTCCGGTGAGGACGTCGGGGCGGGTTCGCGGTGCCGCGGTGGGGTCAGCCGCCGTTGATGCTGATGACGTTGTCGGTCTTGACGTTGTTGCCGAGCACGCCCCAGTTCAGGTAGCCGCCGTCACCGTTGTTGGTGACCTTGCCGGGGCCGTCGAACCAGTAGATGACGTAGCTGCCGCCCTTGATGTCGATCGGCTGGGCGTCGACGATCGAGCCCTCGACGGCGATGTCCTGGTTCTTGTTCACGACCGCGACCGTGAGCCGGTCGGGGTTGCCGGCGTTGTAGTAGCCGACGTCCAGGGCGGCCAGCACGGCGCCCGACCGGTCGCCCTGGTCGTTGACGGCGGCGCTGATCGCGCTGACGATCGCCAGCGGGTCGAGGGTGACGCTGCCCGTGATCGGGCTGCCGGTGCTGGACTCCGGCGAGGCGGGGGCGGTGGTCGCCGCCTGTGCGGGAGCGGCGGCGAATCCGCTCAGCCCCGTGACGGCGCCGCCGCTCACGGCGACGGCGGCGATGATCGTGGCGGTCTTCGACTTCAGCTTGCTCATGGTTCGTCCTCTTTCGTTGTCGTAGGAGTTCGAGTTGCGGTGCTTCGTGTTGTCGAGTGGAACTGCCTTGCGAGAACGATCCTGTGGCCGGCGGCGGTGCGATGCACGCGTTCACGGTCGACGTTGGTCGGGTGACCAACGATGGGCCCCGGTGGCGCGTCACCGGAGTACGACGCCGGCTCGTCGGGCCCGCGCGACCTGCTCAGAGGCTGCCCTCGGCCACCACCCACTGCTGCCGGAGACCGGGGTGGACGCGGGCGATGTGGGTGAAGTCCCGGTCGTAGTGCACGACGGTGGCCTGGTTCAGGACGGCGTAGGCGGCGACGAGGACGTCGACGGCGCCTGCTGCCCGGCCCGTGCTCGCGGAGAAGAGAGCGGCTTGGATGGCTGCGACCTCTCGTACCTCCGGATGGAGCCGGCAGTCCGAGAAGGCGTCGGCCAGCGTCAGGACGATCGCGGAGTGGTCCTCGGGGCTCCGGGCGCTGAAGCCGTACCCGGCGGCGACGGGTGGGCAGATGAGGACGTCGTCGGGCGCGGTCGTCCGGATGATCGCCTCGATCGCGTCACGGACCGTCGGCTCGGTGGCGACCCGTTGCCACGCCGAATCGTCGATGATGAATCGGGGCCGCCGCAGCTCCGTCCCTCGCTCGTCGAGGTCGGCGACGCGGAGCCCCTGCCGGGCGGCGCTCACGCGTCGGGCGTCCCCGGGCTCGTCCGCGGCGGATCGAGGCGATGGAGGCGTCCCTCCACAGGCGGACGCCTTCGGGCACGCTCGGCACCCTCTGTGGAGGAGGCGATGGTCGGGCAGTGACGCGTCAGTCCGACCGCGCCGCGACGCCGTCGAACAGCAGGTCCACCGTGGCCTGGAGCGCGGCCGGCCCGGGATCGCGGCGCGTCACGACGTGCAGCAGCACGGTGCCGATCAGCGACTCGACGAGGGCCTCGAGGGGGGCGCCGTCCCGGATCTGCCGCGCGCGCCTCCCGGACTCGAGGCGGGCCAGCAGTGCCGCCCGCGTGACCGAGGTGACCCGCTCCTCGTAGTGCTCGGCGACGGCGGCGTCCTCGGCGGTCGCCGCGATGGACGCGCGGATCAGCCCGCCCGCCGCGGGCGAGGCGAAGGTCGAGAAGGAGGCGCGGAGCCAGTCGAGCACGTCCCGTCGGACGTCGCCCGTGTCGGCCACCTCGAGGTGGGGCAGCAGGTGTCCCGTGAGCATGCCCTCGGCCACCAGTGCCGCCTTCGCCGGGTACCAGCGGTAGATCGTCGCCTTGCCGACCCCCGCCGCCGCGGCGATGCGGTCGAGCGAGAGCTTGTCGTAGCCACGCTCGGCCAGCTCGTCGCGGGTCGCGTCGAGGATCGCGAGGCGGGCGGCCTCGCTGCGGGCGCGGCCGGGGCGTGCGGTGGTCACCGGTCCATCCTCCCGCACGCCCGCCGCGGCCCCACCCCTCCTACTGGACCGACCAGCCGCCGTCGCTCGCCAGGATCGCGCCGTTGACGTTCACCGCGTCGTCGCTCAGCAGGAACGTGATCGACGCCGCGAGCTCCTCGGCCGTCGCGATCGTCGGGATCGCCGCCTGGAACGGACGGAGCCGCGCCGACCCCGCCTCGGACACGTTCGCCGGGAACGGGATGCCCGTCGCCACGCCGCCGGGTGCCACCGCGTTGACCCGGATGCCCTGCTTCGCGTACATGAAGGCCGCCGACTTGGTCAGGCCGACGACGCCGTGCTTCGACACCGTGTACGCGTTGCCCGACGCGTTGCCGCGCAGTCCCGCCTCCGAGGCCACGTTGACGACCGAGCCGCGCCCGGCCCCGAGCATCACGGGGATCACGGCGCGCGACAGCTTGAACCCGCCGGTGAGGTTGATGCCGATCACGCGGTCCCACATGGCGTCGCTCGTCTCGTGCAGGGGCGAGAAGTCGTCGTTGATGCCGGCGATGTTGGCCAGGGCGTCGATGCGGTCGCCGGCCGCCGCGACGATCGCGTCGATGTCGTCCTGCTTCGTGATGTCGCCGGCCACGGTGACCACGTCGGCGTCGGGCAGGGAGGCGACCAGTGCCTCCAGCTTGTCGGCGAAGAGGTCGACGGCGACGACTCGACCGCCCTCGCGCGCCACCCGCGACGCCGTCGCCCGGCCGATGCCGGACGCCGCTCCCGTGACGATCACGGTCTTGCCGGCGAAGCGACCGGGGGTGACGGTCTCGCGCCACGGACCGTCGGCCTCGGCCGCCTCGTCGGGCACGACGCCGCCGTTGACCTGCAGCACCAGGCCGTCGACCAGCTCCTGCGGCACCTGCCCCTGGCTCATCACGACCAGCTGCTGCAGCGGCAGGCCGCGGACCGGGGCCAGCGCGCCCTCGTCGAACGCGCCTCCCTGCCCGAGGGCGGCACGGAGCGCCGGCCCGCCCTCGGGGTGGTCGAGCCAGGTGCCGATGGTGCGGGAGCCGGTCAGGGGGGCGGTGGCGTCGGACATGTCGTCTCTTCTCTGAGGAGGGGCGGGTCGAGGCGCGGAGACCACGCCATGAATCGAGACACTTCGTCTCGTAATGCGACGCTACCGCGGGCGGAGGCCCGCGCGGCTGTACGCCTGCCGAGAGAACGCCGACCGCCGACCCGGCCCGGCGCATCCCGCCTAGCGTCCCCTGCATGACCGTCACCCTGCCTCCCGCCGCCCGCCTCGACGACCGGACCGTGGTCGTCACCGGAGCCAGCTCGGGCATCGGCCGCGCCGCCGCCCGCGAGCTCGCCCGCCTCGGAGCCACCGTCGCCGTCGTCGGCCGCAACCCCGACCGCACCCGCACCGTCGCGCACGAGATCGGCGGCACCGCCTACCTCGCCGACTTCTCCGACCTGTCGACCGTCCGTGACCTGGCCGAGCAGCTGCTCGCCGAGCTGCCGCGCATCCACGTGCTCGCCAACAACGCCGGCGCCACGATCCCCGAGCGCTCGCTCACCGTCGACGGCCACGAGACGACGTTCCAGGGCAACCACCTCGCTCCGTTCCTCCTGACCGCGTTGCTGACGCCGCGCCTCCTCGAGACGGCGAAGGAGGCGCCGGCCGGGTCGGTCCGCATCGTCCAGACCTCGAGTGCCGGCAACCTCTTCGGCAGGGTCGACCTGGACGACCTCGACAACGCACGGGGTGCGTGGGCCGGCGGCTTCCGCGCCTACGGCACCTCGAAGCTGCTCAACGTGCTGTTCACCCGTGAGCTGGCCCGACGCCTGCCCCGCGCCGGCGGCGGGGTCGACGCGTTCGCGTTCCACCCCGGGTTCGTCGCCTCGGGCTTCGGTGGCGACGGCGCGTTCATGACCGCGGCCAAGCGCCTGGCCGTCTCGACCGAGGATGGAGCCGAGCCGCTGATCCGCCTCGCGGGGGCGGCGACCGTGCCCGCGCCGAGCGGAAACTACTTCGACCGCCTCAAGGCCCCCGGTCGCGTGGCCCGTCAGGCGGCCGACGCCGACCTCGCCCGGCGCCTGTGGGACGAGAGCGCCCGTCTGCTCGACCTCGACGAGACGATCTAGCCCGGCCCGGTCGGCCGCGCCCGGCCGGGCGCCCCGACCTCGACGGGCCCGTCGAGTGGGCAGAAGACGTCCTTCCGCCGCGGGGGACGAACATCTTCTGCCCACTCGATCGAATCGACGAGAAAGTACTTGCTTATCGGGAAAGTACTTTCTAGAGTGGGAGTCCTACGAGAGGACGACCACCATGACCGCTGACATCACCGGCACGACCGGCACCCCCGACTCCGCCGAGGCCCGGCGCCTGCTCGACCGGGCGGACGCCGTGGGCCGCAGCGCGACGTCGGCGGCGAGCTGGCCCGCCGTCGCCTTCCTGCTCGGCCTGGGTGCCGCGGCTTCCATGGGCACCCTCGCCATGGGGCTCACGACGGGCACCGCCTACTTCGTCGCGATGGGTGGCCTGCTCGTCTGGATCGCCGTCCTGGTCGTGGCGTTCGTCCTGCTGAGGAGGTCGGCCCGCGTGGGCTTCGGCCGGCGCTGGATGGCCTACCTGGCCGCGTTCTTCGCCTGCTACGTCGGAGCCATGCTCGTCGTCGGCTTCTCGCAGGGCCAGGACGTCGTCGGCAGTGCCGTCATGGCGGCGGTCCTGCTCGCGGTGTCGGTCGCCTGCGCGGCCGTCGAGGTGCGCGAGGCGCGACGATGACCGCGCGACCGCACCCGCGCCTCCGGCTGTCCGAGTTGCTGCACCAGCCCGTCCGTTTCTCGATGATGGCGGCGCTCGCCGCGGCCGAGGGTCTCGACTTCCGCGACCTGCGCGACGCCGTGCAGGTGACCGACTCGACGCTGAGCAAGCAGGTCAGCGCCCTCGAGGCGGCGGGCTACGTCGCCGTGACGAAGGGGTTCGTCGGCAAGCGGCCCCGGACGAGCCTGAAGGCGACGCCGGCCGGGCGCGAGGCCTGGGCCGAACACCTTGCCACCCTCCGCGAGATCGCCGCGGACTAGCCGCCGGGGCAGGGGGCGTCCCGTGGCCGAGCACAGGGGGCGCCCCTCCTCGTCTGGTCGGCAGGACGAGGAGGCGCGGGCCGGCGGGGTACGGAGGCCGCGTCCCGGCCGCGCAAGTCCCAGCGACTCCCCAGGCACTCAGGGTGCACCGAGTGCGTCGCTGCACTTAGTGTAGGCAGGTGACCGTCAAGACCTTGGTGCCCGATCGCCGTGCCGCCCTCAAGGCGAAGCACCGTCAGGCCATCGTCGACGCCGCGGACGCGCTCATCGCCGAGCGCGGGGCGCCGCGGTTCAGCGTCGACGAGCTCGCCGAGCGCGCCGACGTCTCGCGTCGCACGGTCTTCAACCACTTCTCGTCGCTCGACGACGTCGTCATGACGGCCTGCGCCCGCGTGCTCACCGGCGCCGTCGACGAGTTCCGGGCCGCGACCGCCGCGACGCCCGTCGGTGACGGCAGTCGCGCCTCCTTGTTCGTCGAGATGATCCAGGCCATGCAGAGCATCGACCTGCCGGCCGTCGTCTCGTACCTCTGGGGCGTCCTCGGCGACGGCAGCGACCCCCGGTCGCACGGCCTGATGCAGGACGTCTTCGCCCGCGTCACCGAGCAGCTCTCGATCGAGATGGCCGAGCGCAGCCCCGCGACCGACCCGCTCGAGGCCGAGGTGCTGGTGAGCTCGCTGATGAACGGCATCGCCGTCGTCGCCCGGCACTGGATCACGCGGACCGGTGCGATCGTCGACGCCGACAGCCGCGACGTCTGGGCCGACCTGCTCGACCGGATGACGACGAGCGTCCGCACCGGCTACGGGCCGCCGCCGACGGCCACCCCTGCAGCAGCCGCCTCGGCGGAGCCCGACCCGACCACCCCCTGACCCGTCGGCCGGCACGCCCGGCCGACCCGCACCTCCTTCTCGACGACGCGACGTGAGGCCCACCCCCGCAACCCGCATCACCCCGCACCACCCCTGGAGGAACAGACACCCATGGCATCCCTGCTCTATCGACTCGGCCGGTTCTCGGCCCGACGGGCCTGGCTCGTCATCGTGGCCTGGCTGGTCGTGCTCGGCCTCGCCGGCGGCGCCTTCGCGCTGTTCGGCGGCACGCTGACCACCGCCGTCAGCATCCCCGGCACGGCGACCCAGAAGGTCAGCGACGAACTCGCCGAGAAGTTCCCCCAGGCGAGCGGCGGCACCGGAACGGTCGTCTTCACGACCGCCGACGACGCGGCCTTCACCGACCAGCAGAAGTCCGACATCGCCGCCCTGCTGACCGACGCGAAGGACCTGGACGACGTCAAGGGCACGACCGACCCCTTCGCGACCCAGCAGCAGATCGACGACCAGGCGCAGAAGATCACCGACGGCCGCGCGCAGATCACCGCGGGCGAGGCCCAGATCACCTCGGGCCAGGCCCAGATCGACGCCGCGAAGGCCCAGATCACCGCCGGTCAGCAGCAGCTCGACGCCGCCAAGGCCCAGGCGCAGGCCGCCGGAGGGGCCGCCCTCGCCGCCGCCACGCCGCAGCTCGAGGCTCAACAGGCCCAGCTCGACGCGGGCACGCAGCAGATCGCCACGCAGCAGTCCACCCTCGACGCGGGCAAGGCCGAACTCGAGACGCAGAGCACCACGCTCGAGCAGGGTGCCTCGTTGCTCGAACTGACCGACGGCATCCGTCAGGTGTCGACCGACGGCACCACGGCCGTGGCCAGCATCCAGTTCGACAAGGCCCTCAACCTCGTCACCAGCGAGAATAAAGAGGCCGTCGTCGAGGCGATGAACGACGCCGACATCGACGGCGTCCAGGTCGAGGTGTCGAACGACATCGCGGCCAGCATCCCCGAGATCCTCGGCCCGGGAGAGGTGGCCGGCGTGGTCATCGCGGCCATCGTGCTGTTCGTCATGCTGGGCACGCTCATCGGTGCCGGCCTGCCCCTCGTCAACGCCCTGATCGGCGTCGGCGTCGGCGTGCTCGCCTCGCTGTCGCTCTCGGGCGCCGTCGAGATGCTGTCGGTCACGCCCGTGCTGGGCGTGATGCTCGGCCTCGCGGTCGGCATCGACTACTCGCTGTTCATCCTGAACCGGCACCGCACCCAGCTGAAAGAAGGGGTGCCGCTGCACGAGTCGATCGGCCTGGCCAACGGCACGTCCGGCAACGCCGTCGTCTTCGCCGGCTCGACCGTGCTGATCGCCCTGCTCGCGCTCAACCTGACCGGCATCCCCTTCCTCGGCCTGATGGGCACCGTCGGCGCCGTCTGCGTGTTCGTGGCGATCCTGATCGCCATCACGCTCACCCCGGCGCTGCTGCGCCTCGTCGGCCTGCGCATCCTCACCAAGAAGGCTCGGAAGAACGTCGGCAACACGGGTGCCGTCCGGGTGCCGACCAAGCCGATGAGCACCACCCGTGCCGTGCTGACCCTCGTGGCCGGCGTCGCCGTGCTGCTGATCGTCGCCATCCCCGCGCTCTCGATGCGCCTCGGCCTGCCCGCCGGGTCGTCCGAGCCGGTCGACTCGAGCGCCTACAAGGCCTACAAGCTGATCGACGAGAAGTTCGGCGCCGGCGTCAACGGCCCCCTGGTCGTCGTGGCCGACCTGCCGACCGCGATCTCGGACGACGACCTCGTCTCCGAGCAGGTGCGCATCGGCACGATCCTCAAGGACCAGGACGACGTCGCCGCGGTCGCCCCCATCGGCGCCTCGGACGACGACACCCTGCTGGCGTTCCAGGTCGTGCCGAAGGGCGGTCCGACCGCCGAGTCGACCGAGCAGCTCGTCCGCGACCTGCGCGGCCTCGACATCGACGACGTCTCGTCGCTCGGCGTGGCCGGCAACGCCTCGGGCAACATCGACGTCAGCGAGAAGCTGGCCGGTGCCCTGCCCCTCTACCTGCTGGTAGTGGTCGGACTGTCGTTGATCATCCTGATCTTCGTGTTCCGCTCGATCCTCGTGCCGATCACCGCCACCATCGGCTTCGTGCTGTCGCTGTTCGCCGCGTTCGGCGGCGTCACCGCGGTGTTCCAGTGGGGCTGGCTCGGCCCGGTCTTCGGCGTGCACGACCCGGGGCCGATCCTGAGCTTCCTGCCGATCCTGATGGTCGGCGTGCTGTTCGGGCTCGCGATGGACTACCAGCTGTTCCTGGTCAGCGGCATGCGCGAGGCGTACGCCCACGGCTCGCCGGCCCGCCTGGCCGTGCAGCGCGGCGTCCACGCCGGTCGCACGGTGGTCACCGCCGCGGCGCTGATCATGACGGCGGTCTTCTCGGGCTTCGTGTTCTCGAACTCGGTGATGATCCAGTCGATCGGCCTGGGCCTCGCCCTCGGCGTGCTGGTCGACGCGTTCGTCGTGCGCCTGCTGCTGATCCCGGCCGTGATGCACCTGCTCGGCGACGCCGCGTGGTGGCTGCCGAAGTGGCTCGACCGCATCCTGCCCGACGTCGACGTCGAGGGCGCCTCCCTCGAGCGGTCGCGGCCGCACGCCTCGGCCGGCGACGCGTCGGGCTCGGGCTCGGCCGCGGGCTCGGGTTCCGGTGACGGGCACGTCTCGCACGTCGACCCGACCGCCCCCGTGGACGCCGTCCCCGACGGCAGCGACCCCGACCACCACGGGCGCCACGCGGGCTGATCCCGCACGTCGCACCACCGACTGGATGTCGCACCGCCGAACTCGGCGGTGCGACGTCCATTTCGTGGTGCGTTGTGGCCGTCGCCGGCCTCGGGGACGCGACCCGCGCCTCCTGGTCGGGACGCACCATCGTCGCGTCGTCGAACCGCCCTCGAGCGTGGTTCGACGATGCGGGCGTGGTGCGACCCGGCCTGGACGAGGAGGCGCGGGCGTCGTTGCCGAGGAGCGCTCACGGTCATAGGGTGGCCGGGTGTTCATCCCGTCCGCACCTGCGACGCCCACCGGGCGTGAGGGGGTCGTCGGCGCCGCGTGCGCCGGCTGCAGGTAGTCGCGTCTCCGCTGCGGATCGACCGTCGAGGTCCGACCGCGCACCCGTGCCGCGTGGGCTGGAGCCCCGGCACGATCCCACGAGAACACCCGGGTCGGCCGACGCGTCGACGGCGGGCACCCGCGCGGTCGCCGATCGCGCGGGTGTGCGCGTCGACGTCACCGTGCCCTGGGCCCGACGACCGGAGAACCACATGATCCCCCTGACCGAGAAGACCGTCCGCGCCTCGTTCGTCAACGCGAGCCGCCGAGAAGCAGCCGACCTGACCCTGCCGCCCGACTTCGCCGACCTCGACTGGACCGACCTCGAGTACCTCGGTTGGCGAGACCCCAGGCTCGTCCGCCGGGCCTACGTCGTCGTGCCGACGCTCGACGCGGACGGCGAGCCGGGCCCCGCGGTCGCCGGCGTCGTGCTGCGACAGGCCGAGGCCTCGCCCCGGCAGCGTGCGCAGTGCACCTGGTGCCAGGACGTCCGCCTGCCGGCCGACGTGCTGTTCTACGGCGCCAAGCGTGCCGGCGCGGCCGGACGCAACGGCGACACCGTGGGCACGCTCGTCTGCGGCGGGTTCGAGTGCTCGGCCAACGTGCACGTGCTGCCGCCCGAGGCCTACCTCGGGTTCGACGCCGAGGCGGCCCGACTCGAACGCATCGCGAGCCTGCGCGCGCGGGCCGCGGGCTTCGTCGAGAACGTGCGCCGCGCCTCCTGACGGTCGCCGCACCTCCTGGTCCGACGAGAACCGGGTGGCACCACGCCCGGGTCGTCGAACCACCCTCGTGCGTGGTTGGACGACGCGGGCGTGGTGCGACCTCGACCGGGCGGGCGCGGCGGCGGCCCGGTCGCCTGACCGCAGGACGCGCGGGTCGCACCGCCGACTGAACGCCGCACCGCCGAAACACGCGGTGCGACGCTCGGTCGGCGGTGCATCCCGCCCCGAGAGCGCAGGAGGCGCGGGCCGAGAGCGCAGGAGGCACGGGTCGGCACCGTGGGACCCGCGGGTGGGCGGCGTCCCGGCCCGCTCCCCGGGGCCCGGCGGTACCCTGGTGGGCATGTCGTCACCCGCCTGCCCGTCCCGCGCCCCGCGCCGGGCGCGCACGGCGCAGCAGGCGTTCCCGAAGCGGCTCGTGCTGACGAAGCGCACCTGCGGCACGAACGGCTGGATGAGCCTGTGGGGCAGCAACGCCCACGGCGAGATCGCCGGGTGCCCGCCGCCCGTGGCCTAGCACCGCTCCTCGTCGTCGACGGGTCGAGCGGACGCCCCGCCCTGCCCGCCGACGCTCCCGAAGGACGACGACCATGACCGACCGCACGCCCGCCGACCCCACGCCCGCCGACCCCACTCCGGCCGCCCCCGCTCCCGCCACCGACCCCACGCCCCCCGCCCCCGCCACCGACCCGACCCCCGCCCCTCCTGCCCCCGCCCACGCGCCCCGTGCCGAGGGCCGGGGCGCACGCCTCTCGCGGTTCCTCAGCCGCGACACGACCGGCGGACTGCTGCTGCTCGCGGCGACCGTGCTCGCGCTCGTCCTGGCGAACAGCCCGGCCGGGTCGTTCTACTCGGCCGTGCGCGACGTGTCGTTCGGCCCCGAGGCCCTGCACCTGGACCTCAGCATGGGCAGTTGGGCGGCCGACGGGCTCCTCGCGATCTTCTTCTTCGTGGTCGGCCTCGAGCTGAAGCAGGAGTTCGTCGCCGGCTCGCTGCGCGACCCCCGGGTCGCCGTGCTGCCCATCGCCGCGGCGGTCGGCGGGGTCGCCCTGCCGGCGCTGCTCTTCACGCTGATCAACCTCGGAGCCGGCCCCGACGCGCTCCAGGGGTGGGCGATCCCGGCCGCGACCGACATCGCGTTCGCCGTCGCCGTGATCGCCGTCGTCGGCAAGCGGCTGCCCCCGGCCCTGCGCACCTTCCTGTTGACCCTCGCCGTGGTCGACGACCTGATCGCGATCACGATCATCGCGGTGTTCTACACGGCGGGCATCGCCTTCGTCCCCTTGCTGCTGGCGCTGCTGCCGCTCGCGGCGTTCGCCGTGCTCGTCCGGCGTGGGGTGCGGGCGTGGTGGCTGCTGATCCCGCTGGGCGTCCTCGCCTGGGCCCTCGTGCACGCCTCGGGGGTGCACGCCACGATCGCCGGCGTGCTGCTCGGCCTGCTCGTGCCCGCGGTGGCGACGGCCCGGGCCGGCGTCACGCACGTCGGACCCGACGGCCACGAGGTGCGGCACCCGCTGACCCACCACTTCGCCGAGCGCTGGAGCCCGGTCTCGTCGGGCGTGGCGGTGCCCGTCTTCGCGTTCTTCTCGGCCGGGGTGACGGTCGGCGGCTTCGGCGGGCTGGTCGAGTCGCTGAGCGACAGCGTCGCGATCGGCATCGTCGTGGCGCTCGTGCTCGGCAAGTCGATCGGCATCACCGGGGCGTCCCTGCTCGTGACGCGACTGCCCGGCATCCGGCTCGATCCGAGCCTGCGCTGGGGCGACGTGCTCGGGCTGTCGTTCGTGGCCGGCATCGGGTTCACCGTGTCGCTCCTGGTCGGCGAGCTCGCCTACGGGGCCGGCAGCGAGCAGGACGACGTGGTCAAGGTCGGCGTCCTCGTCGGCTCGCTCCTCTCGGCCCTGGTCGGCGGCGCGATCCTGGCCGTGCGCGGCCGGGCCCGCGGCCGCCTCGACGCCTGACGGGTCCGCCGACCCGCGCCTCCTGCGGTCGCGTGCCTCGGTCACGGCAGCGCAGGAGGCGCGGGTCAGCTCGCGGGACGCGTCGCGACGATCGCCTCGGCGGCCGCGACCAGCAGGCCCTTCATCTCGGGCGTGGCACCGCTCGCGTAGCCGACCTGCAGCCACGATCCGTCGCTCAGGAGGTCGACGTAGCACGAGCTGCCCTCCAAGCTGACGCAGACGAAGGTCGCCGCGTCCGCGCCGGCGACCGACACGGGTTCGCTGTCGTCGACCGGCTCATAGGCCCATTCGCCGCCGGGGACGATGGTGACCCGGAACTCGCCGAAGGAGCCGTCCGCCACGGGCTGGTCACCGGCCTCGAGGGGCAACACCCATCGGCAGTCGACCGACGAGTCCTTCGTGTCGGAGATGCCGTCGCCGACCTCCGTCCATGTGTGCTCCGCCGGGCCGACCAGTTCCGGTGAACCGACGATGGTGGGGACGTCCGCGCCGCTGAGCACGGAGCAGGTGGCGTCGGCCCAGTCGGTGGCGGGCGGCTGCCAGGCGGCCGTCGGCGTCAGCCCGACGAGAGCGGTCGAGAGGGACCGCAGGGCTGACGAGACGTCGGCCCGTGCCGTGTCCTCGCTCCAGGCGTCGGGTGACGGATCGAACGACCAGGACGAGTCGTCGTAGAACGAGAACGAGATCCACCACGGGTCCGCGACGACGGAGGCGCGGCAGGACGAATTCCCTTCCGTGCCGCACGAGATCACGGACGACCGTCCGAGGCCCAGCGAGGAGTCGCCGGCGTCGTGGCGCTCGCTCGTCCACCGTGTTCCGGTCGTCACGTCGTTCGACACCCGGACGACGACGTTCGAGTACGAGCCGGCTTCGGACCTCCAGACGCAGGAGAGCACGCCCTGCTGGGCCAGACCGGCCTCCGTCGTGCGGTCGTAGTTCTTCGGCAGCAGTTCCGGAGCGTAGACGGGGTCGGGGATGAACGCCGTGAGATCGATGCCGTTCGTCAGCGTCGCGCAGTCGATCGGCGCCGACGGCACCGGTGCCACCACCGGTGCCACCGTCGGCGTCGGCCGCGGCGTCGCCGTCGGCCGGACCGTCGGCGTCGGGGTGGGCGTGCTCGTCGGCGTGGCCGGAGCCGACGCCTGGAACGGCGAGGGCAGCATGCCGAGCGCCAGCGCTCCCGAGCCGCCGCCGATCGCCAGCAGGGCGGCCAGGCCGAGGCCGAGGCCGAGGTTCCGGTTGCGCTTTCGGCGCGGGGACTCCGTGGTGCGTTCGAGGACGTTCTGCTTCATCGTGACGAGCATGCGGTTCAGCTCGTCTCCGGTGGGGGGCTCAGAGTTCATCGTTCATCACCGCCTTCTTCTTCAGTCGCGATCGGGTGCGCGACACGCGTTGGGTGACGGCGCCGATGCTCAGGCCGACCTGGGCGGCGGCCTCGCCGTAGGGGCGCCCCTCGATGAGGCAGAGCTCGACGATCTGCCGGTCGACCGGGCCGAGGGCGTCGATCTCGTCGCGGACCCAGCGCAGCCGATCGCGCGCCTCCTCGCCGTGGTCCGGGGCGACGAGGTCGTCGGGCAGTTCGTCGGTGGCGGCGCGGGCCTGCTTGCGGCGCAGGTTGGCGGCGTGGTTGCGGCAGACGACCAGCAACCAGGGCAGCAGCGAGTCCTCGGGCAGGTCGATCTGGTCGACCTTCTTCCAGAGGGTCACGAACGTGTCCTGCACGATCTCCTCGACGTCCATCCGGGTGGCGGCCAGCGCCCACGCGTAGCGGGTCACCGTCGCGGCGTGCCGGTCGAACAAGGCCGACAGTGCCCTCTGGTCACCCCCGACCGTGCGTCTGACGAGCTCGTCGTCGCCTTCCGTGTCGTGATCCACGTCCACCCCCTTCACTAGAGGAGTGTCGCGGAACCGGCGAACCTGACACGGGACCCCCGACGGATCGGCGGGCGGCGCGTCCCGACGGCACGGGACCCGGCCACCCGGGGTCGGTACGGTGTCCGCATGACCCCGACCCGCGCCTCCGTCCTGTTCGTCTGCCAGAAGAACGGGGGCAAGTCGCAGATGGCCGCCGGGCTGATGCGTGACCTCGCCGGCGACGAGGTCACGGTCGTGTCGGCCGGCACGACGCCCGGCACCGACCTCAACGCGCAGTCGGTCGAGTCGCTCGCCGAGCTCGGCATCGACCTCGGCGACGAGCACCCCAAGGCCCTCACCGAGCAGATGGTGCGCGACGCCGACGTGGTCGTCGTCCTCGGTCGGGAGGCGCGGGTCGACGAGGTCCCCGGCACCCGCTTCGAGACCTGGATCACCGACGAACCGTCCGAGCGGGGCGTCGAGGGCATGGAGCGCATGCGCCTCGTCCGAGACGACATCCGCGCCCGCGTCGCCGACCTGCACGCCCGCCTCTGACGCCGGGACGAACGAACGGAGGCGGTGGTGACCTCTCAACGTCACCACCGCCTCCCGGGCCGCCGCTGCCACGGCCACGGCCCACCCGCTCCGACCTCCACCGTGAACCGGGGGCCGGGGCGGGAGTCGGACCGGCTACCCCTTGACGCCGCCTGCGCTCAGGCCGGACTGCCAGAAGCGCTGGAGGAACAGGAACGCCACGACCAGCGGCAGGATCGACACGAACGACCCGGTCAGCACGGTCGAGAACAGCACCTGGGCGCCGCCGCCGCCGGTGGCCGCCTGCTGCCACTGCGCCAGGCCGACCGTCGCCGGGAACAGCGACGGGTCGTTCAGCATGATCAATGGCAGGAAGTAGTTGTTCCAGGTCGAGACCAGGGCGAACAGCAGCACCGTGACGATGCCCGGTGCGAGCAGCCGGGACGCGATCGTCAGGAAGATCCGCAGTTCGCCGGCCCCGTCGATGCGGGCGGCCTCGAGCAGGCTGTCGTCGACCGCCTCGCTCGCGTAGACGCGCATCAGGTAGACGCCGAACGGGCTGACCAGCGACGGCAGGATGATCGCCCACGGGGTGTCGACGAGGTTCGCCGCGCTGAACAGGAGGTAGGTCGGGATCGCCAGCGCCGTCAGCGGCACCATGACCGCCCCGAGGATCAGCCCGAAGACGAACGACCTGCCCTTGAAGACGTACTTGGCCAGCGAGTAGCCGCACATCGTGGCGAGCACCGCCGCACCGACCGAGCTGACCACCGCGTAGAGCACCGTGTTGCCCATCCACTGCACGAAGATGCCGTCCTGGAACGTGAACAGCTGCGCCAGGTTGTCGCCCAGGGCGAAGGTGCGGCCGAAGGCCAGGCCGAACGTCGAGAAGATGTCGCCGTTGGTCTTCGTCGCCTGGATCGCCAGCCAGACCAGCGGCAGCAGGAAGTACGCCAGCGTGATCCAGAGGATCACGGTGAGGATCGGCGTCTTGCGCTTGGACCGCTCGACGCGACGTCGCGGACGGCGATTGCCCGCGCCTCCGGAGCCCTCGAGGCGGCGGACGGGACGGTCGACGGACGTGGCCCCGGCGGTGTCGACGGGGGCGGGTGCGATCGTCACGACAGTCGCTCCTTGCGTGAGGTGGCGAGCTGCACCACGTAGCTGATGATCATGATGAGGAATCCGAGCAGGAAGGCGATGGCCGCGGCGTAGTTGACGTCCTGGTTCTTGAACGCGACGTTGTACGCGTAGAGGTTCGGGGTGAAGTCCGACCCGATCGCGTTGGGCGCGATGCTGTAGAGCAGGTTGGGCTCGTTGAAGAGCTGGAACGACCCGATCACCGAGAAGATCACGGTCAGCAGGATCGCCGAGCGGATCGCCGGGATCTTGATGCTCCACGCCACCCGCCAGGGCCCGGCGCCGTCGATCTCGGCGGCCTCGTACATCTCGGTCGGCACGCTGCGCAGGGCGGCGTACAGCACGATCATGTTGTAGCCGATGAACTCCCAGCTGACGATGTTCATCGTGCTGCCGAGCACGTTCTGCGGCGACAGCAGGTCGGGCGGGGTGAGGCCGACACCGCTGATCACCTGGGCGATCAGGCCGGACTCGCGGCCGTAGAGGTAGCCCCACATCAGCGTCGCGACGACGCCGGGCACGGCGTACGGCACGAAGATCGCGAGGCGGACGAACTTGCTGCCGGCCACCCGGCCGGTGTCGAGGGCGAGGGCGACGAACAGGGCGATCACGAGCATGATCGGCACCTGCACGAAGAGGAACAGCGCGACCCGCCCGAGGCCGGCCCAGAAGCTCGGGTCGTTCAGTGCGCGGCTGTAGTTGGCGAGGCCCGAGAAGACCTGCCCGCCGACGAGCTGCGAGGTGAAGGTGCTCAGGTAGCCCGCGTAGCCGAGCGGCACGAGGAACATCGCCGCGAAGACGAGCAGGAACGGGATCGCCAGGGCCCAGGCCGCGACGAGCTGCGGTCGGTGCAGCGAGCTCGTGCGCCTCGGGGTGGCGGGCTGACGGGACGAGGAGGCGCGGGTCGCGTCTCGACGAGGGGTGACGGAGGTGGACATGGGGCTCCTTGCCGGGCCGAGGGGGTGCCGCCCGAGGGCGGGCGGCACCCCGTGAGCGCTACTTGACGGTGAAGCCCTGCTGCTTCGCGTAGGCGGTGACGTCGTCCTGCCACGCCGTGAGGGCGGCGGAGAGGTCGGAGTGGTCGGCGATCGCCTTGCCGAGCGTGTCGTTGAAGCTCGAGTAGACGTAGTCCATGAACGGCAGCCACTGGAAGTCGGTGCTGACCGTGTCCGAGACGCCGGCGAAGAGCTCGTTGACCTTCTGGCCGCCGTAGAAGTCCGAGGCGGTGTCGGTGAAGTCGCTGCTCGAGAGGGTGTCGGTCGTCGTCGGGAACAGGAACTGCTCGTTCGCGAAGGCGAGGGTCGACTCGGGGTCGCTGTTCAGGAACTTGCTGAACTCGGCCGCGGCGATCGGGTTCTGCGTGCCCGTGATGACGGCGTCGCTCGATCCGCCCCAGTTGCCCGAGACGTCCTCGCCGGCCTTCCACTGCGGGATCTTCGCGGCGGTCCACTTGCCGCTGGTGTTCGCGGCCGTGCCCTGCAGGAAGACGGGGCCCCAGGCGGCGGTCTGCCAGCTGGCGTACTTGCCCGACGAGAAGCCCTGGTACCAGGCGTCGTTGAAGTCGGCGTCGGTCGAGACGAGGTCCTTGTCGATCAGGTCCTGCCAGAACGTGACGACCTTCTGCGTCTCGGTCGAGTCGAGGTCGATGCCGACGGTTTTGTCTTCGTCGTACGAGAACGGCTTGGCGCCGGCCTGCCAGAACAGCCCGACGATCTGGCCGGGGTCGTTGCCGGGCAGGTTCGAGATGTACGAGTCCGTCTTGTCCTTGATCGTCTGCGCGTCGGTCGCGAAGTCGGCCCAGGTCTCGGGCGCCTCGGTCAGCCCCGCCTGCTCGTAGATGTCCGAGCGGTAGAGGTTGCCGAGGGGGCCGGAGTCCTGCGGCACCGACCAGACGCCGGTGTCGTCCGCGACCTGGTTCCAGACCCACGGGACGTACTTCGACTCGAGGTCCGCGCCTCCGTAGGGGGTCAGGTCGACGAGGCTGCCGGTCTGGCGGAAGGACGGGATGTACTGGTACTCGATCTGGGCGACGTCGGGTGCGCCCTTGCCGGCCTTCAGGGCCGTCCGCAGCTTCGGGTACTGCGCGGTGCCGGTGCCCACGTTGACGACGTCGACCTTGATCTTCGGGTACTCGGCCTCGAACAGGTCGACCTCCTTCTGGACGTCGGGCACCCAGGTCCAGAAGGTGAGGGTCGTGTCGGTGTCCATGGCCTTGTCGATGTCGGCCTGCGAGACGGGCGCGGTGTCGCCACCACCACCCGCGCCTCCGCCGGACGGGGCGCAGCCGGTCAGCACGAACGCCGACACGACGGCGAGTGACACGAGCGCCTTTGCTGTGGTCTTTCTCTTCATGGTGGTTCTTCCTCGAGGGGGTGGGGGAGTGGTGCGGGGGATCGGGTGGTGCAGGGGGACATGGTGCGGGTCGGTGGGGTGGGGTGGTGCGGGCCGGGTGCCGCGGGGGACGTCGTGCGGGTCGGGCGGCCGGGTCGGGGAGGCCGGGTCGGGCCGCCTACGAGGCGTCGGCTTCGACGAGCTCGTACACGTGGGCCGCGCGCGGGGCGAGGGTCAGGGTGGTGCCGGCGGCGACGACCTCCCGGGTCTCGAGGTCGCGCACCGCGGAGGGCGTGGTGACCGTTCCCTCGTGGGCCGACCAGTTCGACACGAACGCGAGCCCGGGGGCTCCGGCCCGTGAACCGGTGGTGACCGTGACCGTCTCGGTCGCCGCCCACGTGCCCGCCGCCGTGGCGGGCACGAGCCACCGGGCGATCGAGCGCGAGAGCTCGGGGTTGGGCACGGTCGCGACGTAGCTGACGCGGCCGGCTCCGGAGGCGCGGGTCGTCAGCATCGCGTCGGCCCCGATCTCGGTCGGCGCGGCCCGCAGCACGACGGTGGCGTCCTCGACGTGCAGGACGTCGGCCCAGCGGGTGCCGGCGGAGCCCGGCTCGAGGACGAAGGGTGCGTCGGCGGGGGAGGCCGGGGCGGTGACGTCCTCGGTGGCCGCGCCCGCGCCTCCTGCGGTCGTGCCGTCGGTGCGCTCGGCGGTGTCGGCGTCCGCGACGTGGACGGCGAGGGGATGGTCGAGGTTCGTGTACTCCTCGTACCAGACCCCCGCGGGGCCCGAGAGCCGGGCGGGTGCCGGGTCGCGGCGGGCCCGGGCGAGCTCGTCGCCGTAGGCCGTGCGGATGCCGACCACCAGGTGGCCGCCCGCCTCGGCGTACGCGGTGAGCGCGGTGAGCGTGGCGTCGTCGACGACGTACAGCGCCGGCACGACGAGCACGGGGTGCGTCGCGGCCAGCTCGGCCGGGTCGGCGGCGAGGAACTGCGTCACGTGCTGGATGCGCACCTGCACGCCCGCCTCGGCGAGCCCGCGGTAGTGCGCGTCGAACAGGTGGAGGTACGACTCCGGGTCGGGGGTGCCGTCGGGCAGGGCCAGCGGCGGGTACGTCTCGAACGACCACTTGGTCTCGGTCGACCAGAGCATCAGCACGTCGGCGTCGGGCTCGAGGCCGTCGACCGCGCCGCCGACCGCCTTGAGCGTGGCGCCCAGGGCCGAGACCTCGCGGTGGATGCGACCGGGACGCTGGCTGTGCGGCAGCACGCCGCCCCAGTACGTCTCGACGCCGAAGTGCAGCGTGTGCCAGTGCCAGTACTCGACCATGCGGGCACCGCGGGAGACGAGCGCGAGCGCGGCCTGCTTGATCTGCCCGTCGAACGGCGGGTGGTTCTGCCAGGGGCCGCCGATCGACTGCGCGTTGGTCTCGGTCACGAGGAAGGGGGCCTGCGCCGACGAGAACGCCCGGTCGCCCCACTGCTGCAGGGCCCAGACGCCGGTGTGCCACCAGCCGGCCTCGCGGGGCACCTCGACGCCGAGCGTCAGGCCGTCCTGCATCTTGTAGTACGGGTTCCCGGCGGTGACGTCGAGGCTCTCGACGAGCCGCTCGTCGGCGACCTGCGGGCGCGAGTACGAGATGCAGGTGGTGACGAACTGGTCGTCGCGGGCGTACTCACGGACGACGTCGGCCTGCCAGGCGATCAGCTCGTCGGCCAGCTCTCCCTGGAAGCGCCGCCATTCGAGGTCGTACTGCGGCTGCACGTTGCCGTCGGGACGCCAGAGCTGCGACCACTCGGTCAGCCGGTGCGACCAGTAGACCAGGCCCCACTCCTCGTCGAGGCGCTCGACGCTGCCGTACTTGCGCTGCAGCCAGGCCACGAAGCGGTCGAAGACCTGGTCGTTGCGCGGGCGCTCGTTGCCGGGCTCGTTGTCGACCTGCCAACCGATCACGGCGGGGTGCTGCGCGTAGCGCTCGGCGACCTTGCGGACGACGCGCTCGGCGTAGAAGCGGTAGGCGGGGTGGCTCTGGTCCATCTCCTGTCGGGCGCCCCAGCCGGCGCGGACGCCGGTGATCCGCTCGGCGGCGATCTCGGGGTGGCGCACCTGCAGCCACGGCGGCACCGCGTAGGTCGGGGTGCCGAGCACCACCGCGATGCCGCGGGCGTGGGCGCCGTCGAGCACGGGCTGGAGCCAGTCGAGGTCGAACTCACCCTCGCGCGGCTCCCACGTCGACCAGACCGACTCGCCCACGCGGATCACCGTGAAGCCCGCCTCGACCATCAGGTCGAGGTCGCGGTCGAGGGTGCCCGCCTGCTGGTACTCGGCGTAGTAGGCGGCTCCGAAGAGGACCCCGGAGTGGCGTGGAGCAGAAGTCATCGTTGACCCGTTCGTGTGTGTCGGCTGCGGTGGCGACCGCCGACGTCGTCCCGCGCGTGCTCGGGACGTCGATCGATGTTCGGTGGATGTTGTCGATAACATCGGCGTCTGCGGAGAACGTAACCCACGAGCCGCCACCCGCGCAAGACCCCGTCGTCGACGGGTCCCCGATGGGGGAGGCGCGGGTCGGCCCGCGCGGCTCGGCCTGCGCCGGTGGGCCTGCGCCGATGGGCCCGCGCCCGGTGGAGTCAGCCGCGCGCGGGTGCGGTCGACGCGCGCGCGACGAGGGACGGCACCGGCAGGCGGCTGGCCGTGTCGGGGCTGCGTCCCTCGATGTGGGCGATCAGCGACGTCATCACGTGTGCCCCCTCGAAGCCGAAGTCGAGTGCCACGGTGGACAGCGACGGCACCATGAACCGCGCCTCGGGAGTGTCGTCGTTGCCGACCACGCTGACCTCGTGCGGCACCGAGACGCCCTCGGCGGCGAGGGCGGCGAGCAGCCCCATCGCCATGGCGTCGTTCGCGACGGCGATGGCGGTGAAGTCGTCCGTCCGGGCGGCCAGTCGCAGCCCGATGTCGTAGCCGGCCGCCGCGGACCAGTCGCCGACGTCGGTGACCGTCACCGCGCCTCCGGACCCGGTCACCGCCTGGCGGAACCCGTCGGCGCGCTCGCGGGCGGCCAGCCACTGGTCCGGCCCGGCGACGTAGGCCACACGGCGGTGGCCGAGGCCCACGAGGTGCTCGGCCGCGACCCGGCCGGCGTGTTCGTTGATCGACTCGGTGGTGCCCTCGACCATCAGCCCGAAGTCACGCGCCACGGGCACCGAGATCGCCCGGCGTTCGAGCGCCGACCGGGCGACGGCGGTCTGCGCGGTCACGACGATGCCGGCGATCTGCTGCCCGAGCATCAGGTCGAGGGCGTCGTCGACCGAGCGTTCGTCGCCGCCGTCCATCGAGACGATGTCGGTGACGTAGCCGAGCGAACGCGCGGCCTCCGTGGCCCCGGCGATCGTGCGGGCGGGCCCCGACTGGTGCATGTTGTCGGCGAGCAACCCGATGCGGTTCGTCCGCTGCAGGCGCAGGTACCGGGCCGCCGAGTTGGGGCGGTACTCGAGCTCGGCGAGGGCCTGCTCGACCTTCTCGCGGGTGGCGGGACGGATGCCCTCGAACCCCCGCAGGAACCTGCTGACGGTCTGGTGCGAGACGCCCGCGCGCTTCGCCACGTCGTAGATCGTGGCGTCCTTCATGCCCCGAGGGTAGCGGTGCCCGGAGGCCCGTGCCCCGCCGGGGGCGAGCCCGGGACGTGGACGGACCCGGGGTGTGGACGGACTCGGGACGTGGACGCGCCCGGTTAGGCGGTGCGCTCGATCTCGCGGGTGATGCCGACGAGCACGCGGCGCATGTACGGCGCCCAGGCGAAGCGCACGATGCCGCGCACGATCGCCCCGCGCCCCGGTCGGGCGAAGAACGAGTAGGTCCAGTCGACCCGCGTGCGCCCGCTCGGGGTCGCCCGGTAGCTCCAGTCGGCGCGGCCGCCCGTCACCAGCCGCCCGAGCAGCCCGGTGAACTCGCTGAGCTCGTAGACGAAGACCCCGTCGGGCTCCACGCGCACGAGGCTCTCGACGACGCTGCTGCCGTCCGACAGCTCGAGCCGGCGGGTGCGCCCCACGGCGTCCCACGGGCCGGTCTGGTCGTGGACGGCCACGACGGCCGGGATCACCCCCGCCCGCGGATAGAACCCGACGGGGGTCAGCGGCGTCGCGATGCTCCACGCCCGGTCGAGCGGAGCGGCGGCGACGCGCGCGGTGCTCGCGCTCGCGGTGACGGTCATGCCGAGGGGTTCGGAACGGAGGGCGCGAACGACGGGACGGGTCCTCCCCAGGCGCCCCGCGCCTCCTGACCGTGCCCCCAGGAGGCGCGGATCGGCTCCCGGGGACGCCGGACGAGAGCAGACTGGCCGCGTGAAGACGACGACGTTACCCACCACCGACCGCCCCGCCTCGACCATCGTCCTCGGGCTCATGCGCATCTCGGGCATGACCGACGACGCGATCCGTGAACTCGTGGCCGAGGCCCGAGACCTCGGCATCGACTTCTTCGACCACGCCGACGTGTACGGCGACCACCCCCACCACTGCGAGCAGCGCTTCGGCGACGCCGTCACCATGACCTCGTCCGAGCGCGACGCGATCCAGCTGCAGAGCAAGGTCGGCATCCGTGACGGCTTCTGGGACTTCTCGACCGAGCACATCCTCGAGTCGGTCGACGCCTCGCTCGCCGCCCTGCACACCGACCGCCTCGACGTGCTGCTGCTGCACCGCCCCGACGCCCTCGTCGAGCCCGACGAGGTGGCCGCCGCCTTCGACCAGCTGCACGCCGCCGGCAAGGTGCGCCACTTCGGCGTCTCGAACCACACGCCCGCCCAGGTCGAGCTGCTCAAGCGCAGCGTGACGCAGCCGCTGATCGTCAACCAGGTGCAGCTCAGCATCACCCACGCGCCGCTGATCGCGACGGGCGTCGCGGCCAACATGGCCGGGCTCGACCAGTCCGTCGACCGCGACAACGGCATCCTCGACTACAGCCGCCTCAACGACATGACCTTGCAGGCCTGGTCGCCGTTCCAGAAGGGGTTCTTCGACGGCGTGTTCCTCGGCGACCGCGACGGCTACCCCGAGCTCAACGACGTCATCGACGAGCTCGCCACGAAGTACGACGTCCCGCCGTCGGCGATCCCCGTGGCCTGGATCACCCGGCACCCGGCCCGGATGCAGGTCGTGCTCGGCACCACGAGCGTCGCGCACCTCCGCGACAGCGCCGCGGGGTCGGACGTGCCCCTGACCCGGCCCGAGTGGTACCGGCTCTTCACGGCCGCCGGCCACACGCTGCCGTAGCGCGCTGCGCTGGGCTGTGCTGGGCTGTGCTGGGCTGGGTTGCGCGGCGCCCGTCGGTCCGCCCCCATCCCTTTCCTCCCGCTCGCCGCCACGAAGTAAACACACCGCCATCTTTTTGCGTGGCGGGTTGTTTACTCCGTGGCGGGGTGGCGGGCCGCGCCGCCGAGCGGCCGAGCGGCGGGCCGCATGCGGGGTCACACTCCGACCGGCGCGGAGGGAATGTCCTAGGGTCGACAGGGCGTTGGGACGCACAGATCGGTGCAGAGACCGAGGTGCCTCCCGTGCCCCGTCCGCACCCCGAAGGGACCATCGTGACCCAGCCCAAGATGAACGTCGAGTCGTTCAACCTCGACCACCGCACCGTCGCCGCGCCCTACGTGCGCGTCGCCGACCAGAAGACGTTGCCGCACGGCGACGTCATCACCAAGTTCGACGTCCGGTTCACCCAGCCGAACGAGGCTCACCTCGACATGGCGTCGGTCCACTCGCTCGAGCACCTCTTCGCCGAGCACTCCCGCAACCGCTCCGGCGACGTCATCGACTTCTCGCCGATGGGCTGCCAGACCGGTTTCTACCTGATCCTGCAGGGCGATCCCGCGATGGACGACGTCCTGTCGCTGATCGAGGGCACCCTCACCGACATCACCACCGCGACCGAGGTCCCCGCGGCCAACGAGGTCCAGTGCGGCTGGGGCGCCAACCACACGCTCGAGGGTGCCCAGGGCGTCGCCCGCGACTTCCTCGCGGCCCGCGACGAGTGGTCGACCGTCACCCGATGAGCGGGACGCACGCCGCGCCTCCGGCCGACGGGGTCGCGGTGGTCGCCGTCCCCCCGATCATCGTCGTCGTGGCGATGGCCGACGAGGCGGCGCCGTTCGTCTCCCGGGCGTCGCGCGTCGACGAGCCGGTCGCCGTCGGCGGGTCGCTGCAGCGGGTCGTCGAGATCGACGGGGTCGAGCTGCTGCTCGTGCAGAGCGGCATCGGGTTCGTCAACGCCGCCGGAGCGGCCACGTCGGCCATCGTGCGGGCCGGCTCGCTCGAGGGTGTCGTGCCGACCGTGATCAGCGCCGGCACCGCCGCGGGCATGGGCGCCGGCATCGAGATCGGCGACGTCGTCGCGGGCTCGGAATACGTCAACCTCGACGCCGACGCGCGCGTGTTCGGCTACCGGCTGGGGCAGGTCCCCGGGATGCCGGCCAGCTTCCACACCGACGAGGCCCTGATGGAGGCGGCGGTCGCGTACGACACGTCCGTCCCGTCCGCCGCGTCGGCCGGCTCGGGCGAGCCGTCGGCCGGGTCGGACGGCACGTCGGGTGGTCCGTGGGCCGTGCGCCCGGGGTTGATCGCGTCGAGCGACGCGTTCATGACCGCCGAGCGCGTGATCGGCGTGCGCAGCGCCTTCGCCGACGTCGTCGACGTGGACGCCGTCGACATGGAGTCGATGGCGATCGCGCAGACCTGCCACGTCCACCACGTGCCGTTCGTCTCGGTGCGCGGCATCAGCGACCTCGCCGGTCCGGACGCCCACGACGTGCACGACGAGAACCTCGCCCTGACGGCGGGGCGATCGGCGGACGTCACGATGCACCTCGTGCGGGCGATCACCGCGCGCTGAGCGACGGGCTGCGCTGCGCTGGCTGCTGCGCGGTGCGGTGCGGTGCGGCGCCGCGCGTCACCGCGCCGCACCGGTTCGCGCCCGCGTCGCCTGGTGACGGCGCCGGCTGCCGCCGCGCTCCTCGGCCGCCAGCCCGCGCCTCCTTCTCGATGCACCCGGTGTCGAACGATGCACCCGCTTGCTCGTGGGTGCATCGTTCGACAGCGGGTGCATCGGCACGAGCGGCACCGAGCGCATCGACCCCGCCGACGACACGAGCCTGAAACACGCGTGCCGCCGCGACGAAACGCGCGTTTCGTACGCTGGCGGCGACCACCCGACATCCCCACGATCAGGAGTCCCGATGTCACAGTCCCCGCCCGAGTCGCCCGAGCCGCCCGCTTCCCCGGTCGCGACCGCCGGGCCGCCCGAGACGACACACCCCGTCGACCGCGTCCCCCCGCTGCGGAGGCTCTTCCCACTCGGCCTGCAGCACGTGCTCGCGATGTACGCCGGGGCGGTCGCCGTGCCCCTCATCGTCGGCGGAGCCCTGGTCGGCATGGGCCAGCTCGAGCCCGGCGACATCGCCTACCTGATCAGCGCCGACCTGTTCGTGGCCGGCATCGCGACGATCGTGCAGTCCGTCGGGTTCTGGCGCTTCGGGGTGCGGCTGCCCCTGATGCAGGGCTGCACCTTCGCCGCCGTCGGACCGATGATCGTGATCGGTGGCGAGTACGGCATCACGGCCATCTACGGCTCGGTCATCGCGAGCGGCGTCTTCATGATGCTGCTCGCCCCGTTCTTCTCGAAGCTGGTGCGGTTCTTCCCGCCGATCGTCACGGGCACGGTCATCCTGATCATCGGCGTCTCGCTCATGGACGTCGCCGCCGGCTGGGTCGGAGGAGGCGCGGGTTCCGACGACTTCGGACGCCCGCTCGACGTCGCCTTCGCCGCGGGCACCCTGCTGCTGATCATCCTGATCGAGCGGTTCGCGCCTCCTGCGCTCCGCCGCCTGTCGATCCTGCTGGGGCTCGTCGTCGGCACCCTCGTCGCCTGGCCGTTCGGGCTGACCGACTGGAGCGGAGTGGGCGAGAGCGCCTGGTTCGGGCTCGCCCTGCCGTTCCACTTCGGGCTGCCGACCTTCCCGGTGAGCGCGATCGTGTCGATGTGCATCGTCGGCCTGGTGATCATGACCGAGACCACCGGCGACATCATCGCGGTGGGCGAGATCGTCGACCGCCCGGTGACGCCGCGACGACTGGCCGACGGGCTGCGGGCCGACGGCCTGTCGACCGTCATCGGCGGCGTCTTCAACACGTTCCCGTACACCGCGTTCGCGCAGAACGTCGGCCTGGTCAGCATCACCGGCGTGAAGTCGCGGTACGTGGCGACGCTGGCGGGGGGCATCCTCGTGGTGCTCGGGTTGGTGCCCGCGCTCGGAGCCGTCGTCGAGGGCGTGCCCGTGGCGGTGCTCGGCGGGGCGGGCGTCGCGCTGTTCGGCATGGTCGCCGCGAGCGGCATCCGGACGCTGTCGAAGGTGCGGTTCACGAACTCGAACATCCTGATCGTGGCGGTCGCGCTGGGCGTGAGCCTGCTGCCGACGGTCAGCCCCGAGATCTACGCGCAGTTCCCGACCTGGTTCACGATCGTCTTCGACTCGGGCATCAGCGCCGGCGCGATCGTCGCCGTTCTGCTGAACCTGCTGCTCAACTCGCCGCGGATGCAGGCGCGCGACGAGGGTGCGGACCGTGACGTGTCGGCGCACGACGCCGTGCGCGGGCCCGCGGCACCGGCCGGAGCGAGCGAGCGCGAGGGCTGAGCCCGGGCCCCGGTCCAGCCCGCGCTCGCGTCGCACCGACGACTGAACGTCGCACCGCGCATGTCGGCGGTGCGACGTTCACTCGGTGGTGCGACGCGTGGTCCGGGCCCGGCCGGGCCCGGCCATGCCAGGCCCGGCCATGCCAGGCCCGGCCCAGCCGGCCCCGACCCGGCCCAGCCGGCCCCGACCCGGCCCGGCCGGCCCCGACCCGGCCCGGCCGGCCCCGACCCGGCCCGGCCGGCCCGGCCCCGCCCCGCTCTGCCCGGCTCAGCGACCGCCGGCGAGGCGCCAGAGGCGGTCGCGCGACATCGGCAGTTCGTGCGGCCGCACGCCGAGGGCGTCGCGGATCGCGTTGGCCAGGGCGGGTGCCACCGGGTTGTACGGCGCCTCGCTCATCGACTTGGCGCCGAGTGGACCGAGGTCGTCGTGCGTGGTCGCGAAGTGCACCTCGGTCTGGGGCACGTCGCCGAACTTGGGCATCCGGTAGTTGCGGAACGCCGTCGTCAGCACGCGACCCTCGTCGTCGAGCATCATCTCTTCGTAGAGGGCCGTGCCGATCGCCTGCGCCGTGCCGCCCTCGACCTGCCCGCTCAGCTGCTCGGGGTTCAGCACGACGCCGGCGTCCGCCGCCTGAACGGAGCGCAGCAGGCGCACCTCGCCGCTCGCCCGGTCGACGGCGACCTCGAAGCCGTGGACGTTGAACGCCACCGAGCGTGGGGTGCCGTCGTGGGAACCGTCGGCGGTGAGCGGACCGTCGGCCAGCAGCCGTTCGCCGGACACCAGGACGGTCGCGTCGACACCGGGGCCGACCCGCACCACGACGCCGCCCGCGACCACCTCGGGGGCGGTGCCGGTGTCGACGGCGTGACCCGCACCTCCGGCGATCGCCAGCGCGCGGTCGACCATCGCCGCGCGCAGCTTGTGGGCGGCGGCGAGCAGGGCCTTGCCGGCGACGACGACGCCGGCCGACCCGTACGCGCCCGTGTCGTACCGGGCCACGTCGGTGTCGGACTGCCGGACGACGACCCGGTCGGGCGTGGTGCCGAGCGCCGAGGCGACGAGCTGGGTGTGCACGGTCGTCGTCCCGTTGCCGAACTCGGCCGTGCCGACGCCGATGTCGTAGCGGCCGTCGGGCAGCAGCTCGATCGAGGTGTCGGCGAAGTGACCGCGTGGCGGGATCGTGGCGATCATGGCCAGCGCCATGCCGCGCCCGGTGACCCAGGTCTGTCCGACGGGGGCAGGAGGCGCGCCCTCGGGGGCAGGGGACTCCAGCGCCTGCTCGACCAGGTCGAGGCACTGGTCGAGTCCGTAGCTGCCGATCAGCAGATCGCTCTCTTCGTCGGGGTCGGTGACCACCATCGGGTCACCGGGGACGATCACGTTGCGGCGGCGCAGCTCGAACGGGTCGATGCCGAGCTCGCGGGCCAGTTCGTCCATCGCGGACTCGACGGCGAAGACGACCTGCCCCAGCCCGTACCCGCGGAACGCCCCCGAGGGCAGGTTGTTCGTGTAGACCGACTCGGCGTCCACGCGCTTGTTCGGGCAGCGGTAGACGCTCGTCGACTCGTGCACCGAGTGGTACATCACGCCGACGCCGTGGTTGCCGTAGGCGCCCGTGTCCATCAGCTGGTCGACGTGCAGCGCGGTCAGCACCCCGTCGCTCGTCGCGCCGACGCGCACGCGGACGCGCATCGGGTGGCGGGTCGGCGCGATCGTGAACTCGTCCTCGCGGGTGAACTCGTACTGCACGGGTCGACCGGTGCGCAGCACGGCGAGGGCGACGAGGTCTTCGGTGATGAGCTCTTGCTTGCCCCCGAAACCGCCGCCCACGCGGGCGGCGAAGACCCGGACCTGCTCCTGCGGCAGCCCGAAGACGTGGGCCAGCTCGTCCCGCACGAGGAACGGCACCTGGCTCGCCGTGCGGATCACGAGGCGTCCGTCGTCGTCGAGCCAGCCGCGCGAGGCGTGCGTCTCGAGCGCGCCGTGCGAGACGCGCTGCGTGCGCCAGGTGCCCTCGACGACGGCGTCGGCCTGCGCCAGGCCGGCCTCGACGTCGCCCGTCTCGTCGTGCATGGCGGCCACGGTGTTGCGCTCGGGGAACGCGATCCGCGACGCCTCGACGGTCTTCTCGCCGTGCAGCAGCGGGGCCCCGGGGGACCGCGCCGTCTCGGGGTCGAACACGGCGGGCAACGGTTCGTACTCGACCACGATCGCGGCCAGGGCGTTCGTCGCCGTGCGGACGTCGTCCGCGACGACCGCGGCGACGCGCTGCCCTCGGAACCGCAGCACGGGGTCGAGGACGAGGCCGTCGTCCGGGTCGTCCTCGCGGTCTTCGTGGCGACCGGTCGAGAACAACGTCGCGGGGGAGTCGCGGTGGGTCAACACCAGGTGCACGCCGGGCAGCGCCTCGGCGGCACTCGTGTCGATCGAGGTGATGCGGGCGTGGGGGTGCGGGCTGCCGAGCACGGCGAGGTGCAGCAGCTTCGTCGTGCTGCGGAAGTCGAGCGTGTACGGCTCGCTGCCGGACGCCACGCGCAGGGCCGCCGGGGCCTTCACCGACCGACCGGCCGCCTCGCCGTCGGCCGGGGCCACCGTGTTCGAGACGCCGCAGATCGCGTCGCCGATCGCCCGGTACCCCGTGCACCGGCACAGGTTGCCCTTCAGGAGGCGCGGGAGGTCGTCCGCGTCGGCCTCGGTGAACGTCGAGGCCGTCACCACCATGCCGGCCGTGCAGAAGCCGCACTGGAACCCGGCCGCGTCGGCGAACGCCTGCTGCACGGGGTGGGGGTGCTCGGGGGTGCCGAGACCGGCCGCCGTCGTCACCGCCCGGCCCTCGAGCCGGTGCGCGGGATAGATGCACGAGTGCACGGGTTCGCCGTCGACCAGCACCGAGCACGCGCCGCAGTCGCCCGCGTCGCAGCCCTTCTTGACCGAGTGGACGCCGTGCTCGCGCAGCACCGTCCGCAGCACCTGGCCGGGGTCGACGTCGGCGTCGAGCGGGAGGCCGTCGACCTCGAACGTGACGTGTCTCGGGGTCATCGCGCGCCTCCGGGGGTCGTGGTGGTGGGCGGCGTCCGCCTCGCGCGGGCTGCCGCGCTGCGAGGGTCGTGGGTCGACTCGCGCACGGGTCGCACCGGTGCGTCGGTGGCGGGCCGTCCGAGCTCGACCCGCAGCTCGTCGGCGAAGCGGGCGCTCATCGCGCGGCGCCAGTCGGGGTCGCCGTGGGGGTCGGAGTACCAGCAGTCGATGCGGCCGAGAGCGTCCGCCAGGGCCCGCTCGGCGGGCACCTCGTCGAAGCGCAGCTGGACGGGACGGGTCGTCCCCGCCGTGATCGTGACCACGAACTCGCCGTCGAGGCCGAGTCGGGCCGTGACCAGCGCGCCCGAGCGGCCCAGGGGGCTCAGCGAGATGCGCCGGAACCCGGTGCGGGAGCGCAGGGACCCGAGCGGCACCTCGAGGGCGCGCAGCACCTCACCCGGCTCGAGGGTGGTCTGCACCACTCCGGTGACGAAGGTGGACACGGGCTCGCGGCGCTCGCCGCCGTCGGTCGTCCAGACGAGGGCCGTGGCGTCGAGCGTGGCCATGAGCGACGTCATGGCCCCGGCAGGCAGCCCGAGGGCGACGTTGCCGCCGACCGTCGCGACGTTCCAGATCTTGAACGAGGCGAGCAGCGAGTTCGCGCACTGGTCGACGAGCGGGTGGGCGACCCAGTCGTCGTCGGCGGGCAGCCGCAGCAGCTCGGCGATGGTGCAGGTGGCGGCGACGCGGAGGACGTCGCCACCGCCGTCGACGTCGACTCCGCGCTCGACCGGCATCCACCCGAGCGAGGTCAGGTCGACGAGGCCGGTCAGCCCGGGCTGCCGCTCCGAGAACAGCCACGTGCCGCCGCCGAGGGGACGCTCGCCGGGCGCGAAGACGATCTCGTCGCGGCGTGACGGGGTGCGGATCTCGCGAACGGTGGTCAGGTCCATGGGAGACCCCACTCTGCACGACCGGGGTTTCGAGCATGTGTCGGCTCGCTCGGCGTCGAACGACCGGCCCCGGCGCGGAGCCGCCGACACCGCAGCCGCGTCGGGTCAAGGGCCGGGACGGGAGCCGGGGCCGCGGCGAGGGCCGGGGACGTGGTCGCACCACCGTCGTGTCGTCGAGCAACGCTCGCGGGTGGTTCCACGACGCGGACGTGGTGCGAGCGGCAGCGGACGTGGTGCGAGCGGCCACCCGCCGGGGCGCGCCTGGGTGCCGCGTCGCCCGACGCCCGGGAGGCGCGGGTCGGCCAGCCGTGCCCGTCGCCTCGGGGCACCGTCGCTAGGGTGTGCGTCATGATCGAGCTCGACGACGCCACCCTGCGTTCGCACCTGCTGGCCGCCCTCGCCGTCGAGCGGTGGGTCGACGACGTCGCGGCGCAGGCGCCGTTCGCCGACTCCGACGCCCTGGTCACGGTCGCGGCCGCCGCCGCCACGCCGCTCAGCGCCGCCGAGATCGACGAGGCGATGGCGCACCACCCGCGCATCGGTGAGAAGCCGGTCGGCGACGGCGCCGCCCAGGCGTTCAGCCGGCGCGAGCAGGGCTCGGCGGTCGACGCCGACGACGAGACGCTCGCGCAGCTGCTGGCCCAGGGCAACGCCGCGTACGAGCAGCGCTTCGACCGGGTGTTCCTGATCCGGGCCGCGGGTCGGAGCCGGGCCGAGATCGTGGGTGAGCTGCACCGCCGGCTCGGGCTCGACGACGACACCGAGCTGCGCATCGTCGGAGCCGAGCTGCGCGACATCGCCCTGCTGCGGTTGCAGTCGACCTTCGCCGAGTCGGCGCCTGCCGGGTCGGCACCTGCCGGGTCGGCACCTGCCGGGTCGGCGTCCGCCGAGTCGGCACCCGCCGGATCGGCACCCGCCGGGTCGGCACCCGGCGGGTCGACGTCCGCCGAGTCGGCACCCGCCGAGCCGGCGTCCGCCGGCCACGACCAGGCCCGAGCATGAGCCACGTCACGACGCACGTCCTCGACGCCGCACTGGGCCGCCCGGCCGCCGACGTCCCCGTCGCCCTCTACGACGCGCGGGGCACCGAACTCGCCACGGGCGTCACGAACGCCGACGGGCGCGTGCCCGAACTCGGCCCGGACGCCCTGCCCGCCGCCGACTACCGACTGGTCTTCGAGACCGCCGCCTACTTCGCGGCGGCCGGGCGTGACACGTTCTACCCGCGGGTGACCATCGACTTCACCCTCGCCGACGAGTCGAGCCACTACCACGTGCCCGTGCTGCTCAGCCCGTTCGCGTACTCGACCTACCGCGGCAGCTGACCCCCCTCGCACGACGGCTCAGTAGTCGGTGCGGTGGTCGTGGCTCGCCCACGCCTCGAACGGCGCCGGTGCGTTCGCCGGGCGCACCTCGTCGACGGGGAGGTCCCAGGTCGACCGGTCGCGCGCGAACAGTTCGTAGAACTCGAGGTCGTCGAAACCGCCTCGCGCGGCGTCGTGCCGGTCCGCGGCGTACACGACCCGGTCGACCCTGGCCCAGAGCGACGCCGAGAGGCACAGCGGGCACGGTTCGCACGAGGTGTAGAGGGTCGTGCCGGCGAGGGAGAAGTCGCCGACCGCCCGGCACGCCGCCCGGATCGCGGTCACCTCGGCGTGTGCCGTGGGGTCGAGGTCGGCCGTCACGCGGTTCCGACCCTCGGCCACGAGTTCGTCGCCCCGCACGATGACGGCCCCGAACGGTCCGCCCCCGTTCGCGACGTTCTCGACGGCCAGTTCGATGGTGCGGGCCAGCCAGCGGGCGTCGTCGGCGTCGGTCACGGTGGCTCCTCGGGGTGGGGCGGGGGTGGGGCGGTTCGGCTCGACGAGGCTCATGCGAGACCCGCGGAGGCGCGCCACGCATCGTGGGCCGGCGGGGCGTCGTCGCGCAGCACGGTCGCCTCGATCAGACCGTACGGGCGATCGGCGGCCCAGAAGACCTCGCCCGGGTTCTCGAGGCCGAAGGGCGACAGGTCGTAGGCGAAGTGGTGCTTGTTCGGTGCCTTCAGGCGCACCTCGACGATCGAGGGGATCGCCTCGAGGACGGCCGTGCCCATGTGCCACAGGGTCTGCTGCAGGGCGAGCGACTGCAGGGTGGCGAACTCGCGGACCATCAGGCGCTTGACCTCGGCGTACGTGGCCTCCCAGTCGACGTCGGTCGTGCCGAAGCGCCACTTCGCGTCGAGCGCCGTCGCCATGACCCGGTCGTGCGTCTCGGGCAGGGTCGTGAACTCGTCGGTCAGGAACCCGGCGAACTCGGAGCCGGTCGACTTGAGCAGGACCAGGTCTTTCAGCCCGCCCACGACGTACTCGCCGGTGCCGTCGACCGTGACGGCGGCGGTGCGCACCTCTTGACCCGAACGCAGCCAGGTGTGGTCGTGCTCGCTGCCGTCGACCACGGCCCGCTGCCAGTCGTACTGCTCGATCTCGATGCGGGCACCCGTCACGGGTTCGACGTCGTGCACGAAGTGGCGGGCGAGCTCGAGCCCGAAGCGCTCGACGGCTTCGACGCCCTTCGACTTCGCGAACGCGAACGCGGTGTTCTTCTGGGTGTCGGTCGGCAGGACGGCACTCTGGTCGCCGCGGAGGTACGCCGCGTCGAAGGGGCCCCGCAGTGCCGTCGTGACGTTGACGTCGCGGATCTCGTGTCGGGGCCCGTCGCGGTAGAAGCGCACGAGTCGCGACTCCGCCTTGCCGTACTGGTTGTCGCCGAGGATGATCGCCATGCGGCGATGATCACACAACCGTGTGAACGACTTGTTTCACGATCGGCGATTTGTGAACAACTCGTTTCAGAGGGCTTATCGGGACGAGGCGTCCACTCGCTACTGTGCTGGGCATGGCGATCTCCGAGGCGACCCCCGCACCCCCGTCGGGCCCCGTTCCCGCGACCCCGATCCTGCAACCCCTGTCGCCCGGCGACCGTGGCGCTGCCCTCCCCTACGTGCCGGCGACCCTCGCCACGACCCTGTGGGGGCGCCTGCCCTGTGCCTCCGACGAGCCCGTGCTCACCATCGACCCGGGCACGGCCGTCCTCATCGACACCCTCAGCCACGAAGGCGTGCTCGACGACCAGGGGCGTGACCCCCGAGCCTTCTTCGCTCGTCACGGGGTGCCCCCCGAGCACGTGCTCGACGACGCGGTCGCCCTGGCCGCCGCGAGCGACGACCAGCACGGTCGCGATCCGGGTGCCGACGGCCCGCACGTCGTGACGGGCCCCATCGCGATCCGCGGCGCCCAGCCTGGCGACGTCGTCACGATGACCCTGCTCGACGCGACACCTCGCGTGCCGTACGGCGTCATCTCCAACCGCCACGGTCGCGGGGCCCTCGCCGGCGAGTTCCCGCTCGGCGCCGATCCGGTCAGCGTCTTCGCGGCCGTCGACCACGAACCCGACGGCTCCCTGGTCGGCACGTTGCCGCTCGTGCCCGGTGCCGGTCACACGGTGCGGTTCCCGCTGCACCCGTTCCTCGGCATCATGGGGGTCGCCGTCGCGGGCGACGAGCGACCGCACTCGGTGCCACCGGGTCCGCACGGGGGCAACGTCGACATCGCCCTCCTGACCGAGGGCGCGTCCCTGCACCTGCCGGTCCAGGTGCCCGGGGCGCTCGCCTACGTCGGCGACCCGCACTTCGCCCAGGGCGACGGCGAGGTCGCGCTCACCGCGATGGAGGCCAGCCTGCGCGTGACCGTCCGGTTCGACCTGGTGCCGCGCGCCGAGGCCGTGGCGCTGTTCGGCGAGATCTCCGGGCCGCTGGCCGAGACCGCCGAGTCGCTGGTGCCGACCGGTCTCGACGAAGACCTCGACGAGGCGGTCCGCGCCTGCGTCCGAGCGGCGATCGACTTGCTCGAGGCCCGCTACGGCATGGACCGCAGCCTCGCCTACGCCTACCTCTCGGCCGCGACCGACTTCGACATCTCGCAGGTCGTCGACCTCGTCAAGGGCGTCCACGCCCGCATCCGCAAGGCGGACTTCGGTGGCTGACGCGACCCGTACACCGCCGGGCCACCCCGAGGAGGCACGGGTCGGCTCGGGCACCGTCCCCACCTCGGTCGAAGGCGAGCTGCCTGACGGCCTGCTCGAGGCGTTCGACGCCTACGAGCGCGCACTCGCCGCCGACGACCAGGCCGCGCTCGCCGCGGCCTTCGAACCGACCGCCACCGTCATGCGCGCCGACGCCGGTGGGCTGCTGGTGGGGCACGACGCGATCACGGCCTTCCGGGCGAGGCGCGGGTCCGGCCCGGTCCGACGGGTGGTCGAGTGCCACGTGCGGGTCGTCACCGCCGACGTGGCGATCGTCGTGTCGGTCAACGCCCCGGCCGCCGGGGGTCGTGGTGTCGTCACGCAGCTCTGGCGCCGCGATCCGGATGCGGGCCCGGGGGGTGCCCGCTCCTGGCGGATCGCCTCGGCCCAGGTACAGGCGTCGCCGCCGGCGATCGACCGCCGGGTCTGGCGGGTCGTGGGCGAGCCGCTCGTCTCGGGAAGCCGAGGGGACGACCCGACCGGCACGGCGCCTCCTGCCCTCTCGGGCGAGACGGTCGCCGTGAAGGACTTGTTCGCGGTCGCAGGCCACGCGATCGGGGCCGGCGTGCCTGCCCGGCTCGCGGGTGCGGCCCCCGAGCCTCGGCACGCGGCCGCGGTGCAGCACCTGCTCGACGCCGGGGCCGACCTGCGCGGCATCGCGCAGACCGACGAGTTCGCGTACAGCATCGCCGGACGCAACTCGGCGTACGGCACCCCTCCCAACCCGGCCGTGCCGGGTGCTATCCCGGGCGGCTCGACCAGTGGCCCGGCGGCGGCCGTGGCCCTCGGGCAGGTGAGCATCGCCCTGGGCACCGACACCGGCGGATCGCTCCGCGTGCCCGCGTCCTACCAGGGGCTCTGGGGCATCCGCACCACCCACGGGGCGGTCGATCGAGCCGGGTTGCTCCCGCTCGCGCCGAGCTTCGACACGGTCGGCTGGCTGACCCGCGAGGTCGACACCCTCCGTCGGGCGGCCCGGGCGTCGGTGCCCCTGGCCGACCAGGTGTCGGTCGAGCCGTCGTACGTCGTCGATCCGCGGGTGCTCGCGTCGGTCGAGCCCGGCGTGCGCGCCGAGTTCGTGAGGGCTCTCGACGAGGCGACCGCCGCGGGGCGGGTCGAGCGTCCCGAGGAGGTCGTGCTGGGCGACGTCGCCCACCTCTTCGAGCTGTTCCGCGTGCTGCAGGCCTTCGAGGCCTGGCAGTCCGACGGCGACTGGATCACCGAGCACCCGGGCGAGCTCGCCGCCGACGTGTCGGCCCGCTTCGCGTTCGGCGCGACGGTCTCGCCTGGGCAGGCCGAGGAGGCGCGGGTCGCCCTCGGCCACGAACGTCGTCGTCTCGAGGCCCTGCTCGACGGCCGGGTGCTGCTCCTGCCCAGCGCGTCCTCGGCCGCGCCCGCGCTCGGTGCGACCGCCGCCGAGGTGGACGCCGTGCGCTCGGCGACCCTCGGGCTGACCTGCATCGCCGGCGTGCTCGGCGCCCCCGCCGTCTCGGCGCCGGTCCTCGAGGTGCCGCTCGCCTCCGGACGGAGAGCGCCCGTCGGGCTGTGCCTCGTGGGCCCTCGCGGGGCGGACCTGTCCCTGCTCGATCTCGCGGCGACCTGGGCGACCTGATGCCCGCCCCGGCCTGTGCCCGACGAGTTCACCTGGCTGAAACACGGGTTGCGTAGGGTGGGACGGGTGAAACGCGTCTTCCAGCCGATCGACCCTCCCGCCCGCCTCCTGATGGGCCCCGGCCCGATCAACGCCGATCCCCGGGTGCTCCGCGCGATGTCGGCGCAGCTCGTGGGGCAGTACGACCCGGCCATGACCGCCTACATGGACGAGACCCAGGCGCTCTACCGCGAGGTGTTCCAGACCTCGAACGAGCAGACCCTGCTCGTCGACGGCACCTCGCGCGCCGGCATCGAGGCCTCGCTCGTGTCGTTGATCGAACCGGGCGACAAGGTGCTCGTGCCCGTCTTCGGTCGCTTTGGGCACCTCCTGCGCGAGATCGCGGAGCGCTGCGGGGCCGAGGTGCACGTCATCGAGGTGCCCTGGGGCCAGGTCTTCCCGCTCGAGACCATCGTCGAGGCGATCGAGCGCGTCCAGCCGAAGTTGCTCGCGGTCGTGCACGGCGACACCTCGACGACGGTCGCCCAGCCCCTCGAGGGGCTCGGCGAGGTCTGCGCCCGTCACGGCGTGCTGTTCTACACCGACGTCACGGCGTCGATCGTCGGCAACGCCTTCCGCACCGACGAGCTCGGCCTCGATGCCGTGAGCGCCGGCCTGCAGAAGTGCCTCGGCGGTCCCTCGGGCTCGTCTCCCGTCACCTACGGCGAACGGGCGGTCGAGGTCATCCGGGCTCGCACGTCGATCGAGGCGGGCATCCGCACCGACGGCGACACGACCAGCAGCCGACGCATCGCGTCGAACTACTTCGACCTCGCGATGATCTTCGACTACTGGGGTCCTCAGCGCCTCAACCACCACACCGAGGCGACCACCATGCTCTGGGGCGCCCGCGAGTGTGCCCGCCTCGTCGTCGACGAGGGCGTCGACGCCGTGGTGGCACGACACGAGCTGCACGGCCGTGCGATGCTCGCCGGGGTGCAGGGGCTCGGCCTCGAGACGTTCGGCGACCTCGCGCACAAGATGAACAACGTGGTCGCCGTGGTCATCCCCGACGGGGTCGACGGCGACCGGGTGCGCGGTGCCCTGCTCACCGACTTCGGCATCGAGATCGGCACCTCGTTCGGCCCGCTGCACGGCAAGGTCTGGCGCATCGGCACGATGGGCTACAACGCCCGTCGCGACACCGTGCTCACGACGCTCGCCGCGCTCGAGGCCGTGCTCCGCCGCGAGGGCGCACCGATCACGAGCGGGGGCGGCGTCGGGGCCGCGTACGACGTCTACCTCGACGCCGACCGGGCAGGAGGCGCGGCGTGAGCGACGAGGCTCGCCTCGTCCTCGAACGCTGCGACGCCCTGGCCGCGGTCTCGAGCAGCCCCACCGGCATCGAGCGCGTGTACCTCTCGCCCGAGCACGCCCGGGTGAACGCGATGGCCGGCGAGTGGATGCGACGGGCCGGCATGACCACCTGGCGGGACGCGGCCGGCAACCAGCGCGGCCGCTACGAGGGCACCGAGCCCGGCCTGCCCGCCCTGCTGCTCGGCTCGCACCTCGACACGGTGCCCGACGCCGGCCGCTACGACGGCATCCTCGGCGTGCTGCTCGGCATCGCCCTGGTCGCGCGGCTCGAGGCGTCCGGCACCCGTCTGCCGTTCGCGATCGAGGTCCTCGCCTTCGGCGACGAAGAGGGCACCCGTTTCGGCACCGCCCTGCTCGGTTCCCGCGCGGTCGCCGGCACCTGGCTGCCCGAGTGGTGGTCCCTGGCCGACGCGTCCGGCACGACGCTGCGCGAGGCCTTCGTGGCGTTCGGCCTCGACCCCGACCGGGTCGGCGACGCCGCCTACGAACCGGCCGAAGTGATCGGCTACCTCGAGACCCACATCGAGCAGGGCCCCTACCTCGAGGAGGCCGACCGGGCGCTCGCCGTCGTCTCGTCGATCGCCGGGGCACGACGTTTCGAGCTGACGCTGACCGGGGTCGCCGGCCACGCGGGGGGCGTCCCGTTCCACCGTCGGCACGACGCGCTCGCCGGGGCCAGCGAGATCGTCCTCGCGGTCGAGCGACTGGCCCGAGAGGCCGACTGCATCGCCACGGTGGGTCGCCTGCAGGCGTTCCCCGGCGGCGTCAACGTCATCCCCGGTCTCGTCGAGTTCAGCCTCGACCTCCGCGGCGAGCACGACGACCGACGCGACGAGGTCTGGGCCGGCATCCAGGCCGTCGCGGCCGAGGTCGGCGAGCGTCGAGGGCTGACCCTCGCGGTGGACGAGACCCACCGCGCGCCGGCCGTGGTGGCCTCACCGCGCCTCCGTGAGTTCGTCCGCGACGGCATCGCCGCCACCGGCGACACCGACCCGATGGTCCTGTTCTCGAAGGCCGGGCACGACGCCATGGCCGTCGCCGAGCTGACCGGGTGGGCCATGCTGTTCGTCCGCTGCGGCAACGGCGGCATCAGCCACCACCCCGACGAGATCGTCTCGATCGACGACGTGGCCGTCGCTCTCGACGCCTTCGAGGCCGCCGTGCACGCGGTCGCGGCGGCGCACCCGGCGCAGGCGCAGGCGCAGGCGCAGGCGCAGGCGCAGGCGCAGGCCCAGGCCCAGGCGCGTGCCCAGACCCAGACGCAGGAGCCCGCGTGAGCGACCAGGTCGAAGGGGCGGGCATCCGTGACCGGATCGACTCGGGCTACGGCCGCCTCTCGCCGCGTGAACAGCGGGCCGCCGACTTCATCCTCGACCACCTGGACGACCTCGCCGTCTACACGGCGACCGAGATCGCCGAGCAGAGCGGCGTCTCGAAGGCGACGGTGTCGCGCTTGTTCCGGCGGCTCGGCTTCACCGACGCCCAAGAGGTGCGCGACCAGGCGAGGGCGTCGCGGAGCCGGGGCGTCCCGGTCGGCCCGGCCCGCGCCTCCGGCGGCATCGCCGAGCACGCCGAGGCCGAACGTCGCAACCTCGACGTGATGCTCTCGGGGCTCGGCGACGGCCGACTCGAGCGGGCGGCCGCGCTGGTCGCCGGCGCCGAGCGGGTCGTCGTGGCGGGGTTCCGCAACAGCTACCCGGTGGCCCTCCACCTGCGCCAGCAGCTGGTCCAGGCACGGGACGACGTGCGCGTCGCGCCGCAGCCCGGCCAGTCGATCGGCGAAGAACTCGTCGGGCTCGGAGCACGGGACGTCGTCGTGCTGGTGGGGTTCCGCCGCCGTCCGGCCGGGTTCGCCGGCGTCCTGTCGGCGCTGGCCGCCCGCGGCGTGCCGGTCGTGCTCGTGGCCGATCCGTCGTTGCGGGGAGTCGACGTGACCGTGAGGCTCGACTGCCCGGTCGAGACCCCGGCCCCGTTCGACAGCTACGCGAGCGCCATGAGCCTGGCCGCCCTGCTGGCCGGGGCCGTCCTGGCCGAGACCGTGTCGGCCGCCCGGCCCGAGGGGGGGCGGAGCCGCGTGGCCGAGATCACGGGGCTCTACGCCGAGCTGTCCGAACTCGAGTGACGCGCGCCGCACCGGCCCGCGACAAGAACGCACCGACGCCCCCACGGCCCGCAGGCCGAGGGGGCGTCAGGGTGTCGGACGACCGGGTCAGCTCGTGGCGAGCCGGCCGGATCAGCTCTTGGCGAGCTTGTCCTTGACGGCACCGACCGTCTTCTCGACGATGTTCGGCACGGGGGTCGTCCCGTACAGGCGCTCGTCGGGCTTGGTCGGGGCGGGGAAGGGCACGCCGCTCGTGGGGGCCTCCTCGTAGGTGAACTGGCCCTTGCCGTCGGGCGAGGGCCCCTGGGCCCAGGTGCCCTCGGACGCCGCGGCGCCGTCCGAGAAGTTGTAGAACTTGTACTCCTCGGTCTGGATCTCTTCGCTCATCGGGAAGTTGCTCGGGATCGGCAGCTCCTCGTGGCCCTCGGCCATCAGCTCACGGGCGGCGGCGACCCACTGGTTCTGGTGCGCCGTGTCGCGGGCCAGCAGGAAGCCGAGCATGTCCCGCACTCCCTTGTCCTCGGTCATGTGGTAGAGCCGGGCGACCTGGAGGCGGCCCTGCATCTCGGCGTTCGCGTTCGCGATGACGTCGGCCAGCAGGTTGCCGGAGGCCGTGATGTAGCTGCCCGACCAGGGGTTCCCGTTCGAGTCGACGGGGCGGGCGCCCGCGCCCGCGACGATGGCGGCCTGGATGTCGGTGCCGCCGACGACGGCCGCGATGACCGGGTCGTCCTGCACGGCTTTCTCGGTGGCGCCGACGGGCGCCTTCGCGAGCAGCTGCGAGATCATCGTGGCGATCATCTCGACGTGGCCGAACTCCTCGGCTCCGATGCCGAAGATCATGTCGCGGTACTTGCCGGGCAACTTGCTGTTCCAGGCCTGGAAGCCGTACTGCATCGCGACGGTGATCTCGCCGTACTGGCCGCCGAGGATCTCCTGCATCTTGTGGGCGAGGACCGCGTCGGGCTTGGTGGGTTCTGCTTTGTACTGGAGCTCTTGCTTGTGGAAGAACATGGGACTCCTATTCCTTCGGGGGCCGTGACCCCGGTGTCGGTCCAGGCTCTCTCCGTCCCGCGACGGGCGTCCGAAGTCTCGAGACCGGTTGACAACGGCCGTCCGGATGCGCAAGTGACGAGCACGACCTGGGGTCGCCGTCAAGGGGCGGACCCGGGTGCGCCTCCTCGGGTTGTATGGCGACGAGTGCCCCTGCGACGACGCGGGGCCGAGTCGACGGGAGTGGGACATGACCTCGAAGAAGAAGACGGGGGTGGCGGCCGCGACGGGGCTCGCGTTCGCCCTGGTGGCGACGGGCTGCAGCGGCGGCGGGCAGGGGGAGGCGACCGATTTCTCGACCTCGGCCTCGGGTCCGCTCGAGGCCTGGGCGTTCGACAACGCCGACGACGTCGGCGAGGCCCGCATCGCGTACGCGGCGGACGCCCTGCCCGACGTCGACGTCCAGCTCGACCAGACCACCTTCGACGCCCAGAAGTTCACGACGCGCGTGGCCAGCGGTGACGTGCCCGACGTCGTGCAGATGGACCGCAACTTCGTCGCGACCTACGCGGCCCAGGACCTGATCCAGCCCCTCGACGCCTGTTACGCGGCGAACGACGTCGACCCCGGCGAGCGGTTCTACGAGTCCGTCGCGGCGGACGTCACCTACGACGACCAGATCTGGGCCGTGCCGCAGTTCTTCCAGCCCCCGGCGATCATCGTCGACCGGCGCGTGCTGCAGGAGGCCGGCCTCGGCACCGACGACATCGACACGAGCGACCCCGACCGGCTCGTCGCCGCGGCCGAGGCGATGTACCAGGAGTCGGGCGGCGACCCGACCCGCCTCGGCTTCGACGGCGTGTGGGCGAGTCAGGCGGCCCTGTTCATCCTCGGTCAGGGCGGGCAGATCGTCGACGACGACGGGAAGCCGACCCTCGACGACCCCCGCAACGTGGCCGGACTCGAACTCGAGAAGCGCCTGGCCGACGCCCAGGGCGGCTACGCGGTGGGCAAGAGCTTCTCGGACACCTTCGACACCTTCGGTGACCGCAACCAGTTCGTGGCCGACCAGGTCGGCGCCCAGATCGCCGCCCAGTGGTACGTGAGCGTCCTGTCGCCGTACCGCGACGAGGTCGACATCACGGCCGTCCCGTTCCGCGACGCCGACGGCGACCCGTTCGCCGTCGCCGGCGGCACGGCCTACGTCGTCCCGGTCGCCGCCGAGAACCCGGACGCCGCCTGCGCGTGGGCGCTCGCCCTGACCGAGCAGGACGCCTGGCTGGCCGCGGCGAAGGCCCGGGCGGACTCCCTCGCCGAGACGCCGGGCGCCGTCAACGCCGGACTGTTCACCGGGTCGCCCGCCGCCGACGACGCCATCCGCCAGCAGTACGTCACCCCGAGCGGCGACCAGGGGTTCGACGAGACGATCGCGACCTACTACGACGCCGTGTCGTCCGGGACGACCGTGGGCGCGTCGCCCGCCGGGCAGCAGATCCAGAGCGACCTGCAGAACGCCGTCACGAGCTACCTGCTCGGCGACAAGTCGGCCGAGGAGGCGCTGGCCGACGCCCAGCGCTCGTCGCTGCGGGCGTACGAGCGCGCCGTGGGCTGACCCGCGCCTCCTCGTCGCACCGTCAGGGGGTCACGTCCTCGACCGACGTGACCCCCTGACCCTTGCCCGGCCGGACGCTCAGCCCTTGCGGGCCTGGGTCGAGACGCCCTCGATGAAGTACCGCTGGCCGAAGGCGAACAACACCAGCATGGGCAGCGTCACGAGCAAGGCGGCGACCATGACGAGCTGGTAGTCGCCCTGGCCCCCGTTCGTCGGGCTGAACGTCGTCATCGCGTACGACAGGCCGAGCGGCACCGTGTAGCCCTCGACCCCGCCGCTGTTGAGGTAGATCAGGGCGGACTGCAGGTTGTTCCAGCTCGACTGGAACTCGAAGAGGAAGACGATGACGAACGAGGGCACGGCGAGCGGCATCGCGATGTGCCGGAACAGCCCGAGGTAGCCGACCCCGTCGAGTCGTGCCGCCTCGAACAGCTCACGGGGCAGGCCCCGGAAGAACTGACGCTGCAGGAAGATGTAGAATGCCGAGCCGAAGAGGTTCATGCCGAACAGGGGCACCCACGTGCCGATCAGGTCGAGCTGTTTCCAGATCAGGTACTGCGGCACCATGGTCACGGCACCGGGCAGCATCATCGTCGCGAGGACAAGCCCGAAGAGGAACGACCTCCCAGGGAACCGGAAGTACGCGAAGCCGAACGCGACCAGCGAGCTCGACACCGTCACCAGCAGGGCGGCGATAAGGGCGATCGCGACGCTGTTGACCATCCAGGCGGCGAGCGGCAGGCGCTCCCAGACCTCGGCGTAGTTGCTCCACTGGACGTCGCGGGGCCAGAGCAGGTTGTCGAACACCTGCGAGCGGGGCTTCAGGCTCGCGGCGAGGAGCCAGGCGAACGGGTAGACGAACGCCAGGGTGCAGACGCCGAGCAGCAGCCAGACGACGACGCGGCCGACGGTCGTCCGCGGTCGCCTCCGCCCCGGGGCGGGGTCGAGCGACACAGGGTCGGTGGTGACGGGCTGGACGAGACGGTCGGCGGTCTCGGCGGGCAGGACGGCCATCAGCGGTCTCCCTCGTAGTAGACGAAGCGGTTGCTCAGCCGCACCTGGACGAGCGTGATGAGCAGGATGATGACGAAGAGCAGCCAGGCCATCGCCGACGCGAAGCCGAAGTCGAACTGACGGAACGCCTGCTGGAACAGGTAGACGCCGTAGAACAGCGAGGACTCGGGCGACGCGTTCGTCTGGTCGCGCCAGAACAGCAGGTACGCCTGGTCGAACACCTGCAGGGCGGCGATCGTCAGCACCACCGTGGCGAAGAAGAGCGAGCCCGAGATCATCGGGACCGTGATCGAGAAGAACTGACGGACCCGGCCGGCGCCGTCGAGCGACGCGGCCTCGTAGAGCTCGCGGGGCACGTTCGCCAGCGCGGCGAGGAAGATCACCATCGTGCCGCTGACACCCCACAGCGTCATGATCACGATGGACGGCTTCACCCAGGTCGGGTCGATCAGCCACTGCGGTCCGTCGATGCCGATCACCGCCAGGCCCTCGTTGATCGCTCCCGTGTTGCCGTTCAGCAACAGCAGGAAGACCGCGGCGGTCGCGACCGCCGGCGTCATCTTGGGCAGGTAGAAGACCGTGCGGAAGAACCCACCGGCCCGACCCGACCTCGCGAGGAGCAGGGCCAACGCCATCGCCACCACGATCTCGAGGGGCACGGCCAGCACCGCGTAGAACAACGTGTTGCCCAGGGAACCCATGACTCGCGGATCACGGAACAGCTCGGCGTAGTTGTCGAAGCCGACGGGCGTCGCCGTGTCCGTCGCCAGCCGGTAGTCGCTGAACGAGATGACCAGGCTGTAGAGCATCGCCCCGAGGGTGAACACGCAGAACCCGACGATCCAGGGGCTGATGAACAGGTAGCCCGCGATCGCCTCGCGGCGTCGCATCGAGGAGGCGCGGGTCGGGCCGGTCCCCGGCGTCCGGCCTCGTGGGCGTCGGCCCGGTGGGCGTTCGGGCCTCGCGGTGTCGACCGCGTGGGCGTTCGTCATGGTGGGTCCCCTCCGGCAGCACGGGCGAGCGCCGTCGCGCGCCTCGGGTGCGTCCTTCTCAGGACCAGAACAGCACCGTTCGCCTCGGGAGGACCGCTTCTCGGGGTCGTCAGTGCACGAGGGCCGGCCCGTGACCCGGCAGCACCACGCGCGCGCGGCGGTCGACGAGCCGACCGTAGGTGCGCCCCGCCTCGGCCAGGTCGGAGTGGAAGATCGGGTGCAGCATCTGCACGCCGTCGAGCCGCGAGGTCGGGTGGCCGGTGACGAGGGCGTCGCCCGTGACGAGCACGTCGTCGTCGGGCAGCGCGAAGACGGTGTGCCCGGGGGTGTGGCCCACGGCCGTCGTGGGGACGACGCGATGACCGCTGAACGTGCGGGCCACCCCGAGCTCGAGCGGCAGGACGTCGAGCACCGCCACGTCGCCCAGCCCACCCGCGCGCACGGCGTGCAGCACCCACCGGGCGAACCGGGGCTTGTACAGGTGCGGCAGCACGTCACGGACGCCGACCTGGTGCAGCTGTTCGCGCGTCACGTTCGGCACCTCGGCGGGTGCCGCGAGGACCTCGAACCGGTGTCGCCGGCGCAGGGCCGTGATCGTGCCGATGTGGTCGCTGTGCCCGTGCGTCACGAGCACCGACGTGAGACGGGCGTCGCCGTGTCCCGTCGCCGTGGCCACGGCACGCAGGGACGACTCGACCAGTTCGTGGTCGGCCGGGTACCCCGCGTCGACCAATGTCAGGGTGCCGTCGCCCCCGAGGATCGTCCAGTTCGACGCGGGACCCTGGACGAAGTGCACGCCCGGTGCGACCTCGACCGGAGCCGCCGCCTTCTTCGGGCTCACGCCGCGCCCCCGGCGCCGGTGCCGCCCCTCACGAGGCGACCCCGGTGTCGGGGCGGACGAGCAACCGTGCAGGAGGCGCACTCGGCCCCGCCAATCGGCCGCCCACCCACGTCGCCGCGACCTCGCCGAACAGGCGTGCGTCGTCGTACGCGGTCACGGGGTTGCGGTGCGAGAGGTCGTCGACGTCGATCGTCACGGGCGTCTCGGGGGCGAAGGCGACGAGGTCGGCGTCGGCGCCGACCGAGATCCGCCCCTTCGTCGGCAGGCCGACGAGCGCCGCCGTGCCCCGGGACATCCATCCGACGACGGCCTCGAGGGGGATGCCGCGCTGCCGTGCCCCGGTCCACACGGCGCGGAAGCTCAGCTCGAGGCCCGAGATGCCGCCCCACGCCACGTCGAAGTCGCCGTGTGCGGCGTCGGGGCCGCCGGCGAACTTGAGCTCGCGGGTCGACGGCGAGTGGTCGCTCGCGACGACGTCGATCGTGCCGTCGACCAGCGCCTGCCAGAGCAGTTCGCGGTTGGCCTCGCCGCGGATCGGCGGGCAGCACTTGAACTGCGTCGCCCCGTCGCCGATGTGCTCGGCGTCGAAGGTCAGGTAGTGCGGGCAGGTCTCGACCGTGAGCCGCAGCCCCTCGGCCTTGGCCGCCCGGATGGTGTCGAGCGCCGTCGCCGACGAGAGGTGCAGCACGTGGGCGCGTCCACCCGTGGCGCGCAGGGCGTCGACCACGTGCTGGATCGCCGTGCGCTCGACCACGTCGGGACGCGAGCGGACGAACGCGTCGTAGGCCGCGCCTCCTCCGGGCGCCCCGGGCACCGCGGGCGCCTCGGTCGGCGAGGCCGCGGCGGCGTCGAGGCCGTCGGGGTCCTCGGCGTGCACGATCAGCAGACCGTCGAAGACCGCCAGTTCGGCCATCGCCTGGTGCAGCTGCTCGGTCGACAGGTGCGGGAACTCGTCGACCCCCGACGGCGAGAGGAAGGCCTTGAACCCGAAGACGCCGGCCTCGTGCAGCGCCCGCAGGTCGCCCGTGCCGAGGTTCGCCGGGATCGCCCCGCCCCAGAACCCGACGTCGACGACCGACTGGGGGCCCGCGGCGGCGCGCTTCTGCTCGAGGGCCTCGACGGTCGTCGTCGGCGGGATGCTGTTGAGGGGCATGTCGACGATCGTCGTGACGCCCCCGGCGGCGGCGGCACGGGTCGCCGTCGCGAAGCCCTCCCACTCGGTGCGTCCGGGCTCGTTGACGTGAACGTGGCTGTCGACGACGCCGGGCAGCAGCACCTGGTCGTCGGGGAGGGTCACGTCGACGGTGGCGCCGACCTCGTCGGTGAGGCCGCCGATCGCGACGACGCGGCCGTCACGGACGGAGACGCTCGCCTCGCGCCAGACACCGTCGACCCAGGCGCGACGGGCCCGGACGACCAGGTCGTGCCGCACGGCGTCAGCCACGGGTCGCCCCGGCCGCCGCCGCGGCCGCCTCGGCCTCGCGCGCCTCGAGCTCCCTGCGTCGCTCGCGCAGGAGGTGCCCGGTCAGTGCGACCAGCAGCGTCAGCCCGCCGGCGACGCCCATGCCCACGCCGATGTGCACCTGCAGCAGCAGGGCCCCGACGCCCGCACCGGCGAGGATGAGCACCACGGCGAGCACCCGCCGGGGGAAGTTCTTGCCCGTGCCGCCGGCGAGCTTCGACTCGGACGCGAGCCCGACGATGGTCGACGTGACCACCACGGTCGTGACGTCGGCCACGGCGATCTTGCGCGCGGCGGCGGCCTGCAGCCCCATCGCGGCGCCCAGCAGGCCGGTGATCGTGAAGGCCCACGGCGTGTTCTCTTCGGGCACGACGAAGAAGGTCGAGATGCCGAGCCCGAGCAGCACGCCGCCGGTCACGCCGAACGAGGTCGTGCTGCGGCCCGACCACCCGGCACGGCCGCCGCGCAGCACCCGACCGCCGATCGCCGCTCCGAGCAGGAACGCGGCCAGGGCCACGATCGGGCCCACGATCGGCAGACCGTCGGCCTGGGCGATGGCCATGCCGAGGATGACCACGTTGCCGGTCATGTTCGCGGTGAACACCCGGTCGAGGCCGAGGTAGCCGACGGCGTCGATGATGCCGGTGGTGAACGTCAGCGTCAGCATCATGACGAGGTGCATGCGCGCCTGGTTGCGGCGGAACTTCTTCACGGGGGTCCTCAGGTGCTCGGCGCCGGGGCACGGCGGGGCGGGCGACTACGGCGACGTCGGCGCATCGGTTCTGCCGTCGATCGTATTGTCGCGGCTCGCTCGCACGCGAACCCCGGGCCGCGCCTGTGGACGAGAGCCGGCGGGCCTGTGGACGAGAGGGGCCGTTCCTGTGGACGAGAGGAGGCGCGGGCGCGGGCCCCCAGGACGGACCGGCTCAGCGGCGGTGGACGACCAGGGTGTCGGCGAGGCCGGCCGTCGCGTCGGCGGCCACCGTGCCGGTGCGGGCGAAGTCGGCCCAGACCTGGCGCACCTTGCGGCCGCGGCGGTCGACGTCCTCCCAGTCGGTGGTGCCGACCAGGCGGGTGTGCGCCCAGGCCTCGCGGCCGCCGAGCAGCAGCGGCAGCTCGGTGATGTGGGCGGCGCCGAACGCCGTGCCCTCGGGCTCCCAGGTGAACTCGAACGTCGAGACGCGTCCGCCCGCGGCGCGGTGCCGCTCGGCGAAGGCCCGACCGGCCCGGTGGTAGACGGCCTTCGTCGTGGCGTCGATCATCAGGCGTCGGATCGCCCGGCCGACCACGGGCAGACCGAACATCCGCTGCAGCAGGGGGGAGAACTCGGCGAACACCGCGGTCTCGTCGGCCGTCGCGCCGATCAGCAGGTCGATCTCGGGCGCGACCTCGCGCCACGCGGCGTCGGCGGCGGACTCGGTCGGCAGCGGTGCCCGCCCGTACTGCAGCCCGAAGGCCATGCCGCCGCGCAGGCCGAAGCGCTTCGCCGCCCGCTCGGCCACGGACTGCCCGGCGAGCAGCTCGTCGAGCGGAGCGTCCTTGCGGGGCGTGCCCACCGCCTCCGTCATCGCCTTCACCATGCGGCTGCGGCCGCGCGCGATGCCGAGCGGGGCGCTCTGCACGATGGCCCGGGCGAAGAGCCCCCGGGCGCCCTCGCTGATCATCAGGTGCGCGATCGCGTCACCGCCGGCCGACTGGCCGAACAGGGTGATGCGGCTCGAGTCGCCCCCGAACGCCTCGATCGTCTCGTGCACCCAGCGGACGGCCGCGAGCTGGTCGAGCAGCCCGAGGTTGGCGGGCACCTCGTCGCCGACGCCGAAGAAACCGAGCATGCCCAGCCGGTAGGTCACGGTGACGACGATCACGCGCTGCTCGGCGACGAGGGCGCGCGGGTCGTAGACGCGCAGGTCGCCCGCCCCCGAGACGTACGAGCCGCCGTGGATCCACACCATGACCGGCACGCGCTCGTCGGCGAGCAGGTCGGCGGGCAGGGTGATCGAGAGGCGCTGGCAGTGCTCGTCGTCGACCATGCCGACGGCGGCGCCCTCGATCAGCGCGTCGAGTCCGGGCGACGCGACCTGCGGTGAGGCGGGGGCGCGGTCGAAGGCGAGCAGCGGGGAGGGCCAGGGTGCGACCGGGCGCGGCGGCTCGAAGCGGTCGGCCTCGGCGTAGGGCACGCCGAGCACCCGCACGACCTCTCCGTCGACCCGCCCCACGATGCGGCCCGACGGGGTGTCGAACTCGCGGCGGGCGGCGCGGTCGTCGGTGTCGACGACCGGTTCGCCGGGGGCGGTCGGCGTGCTGGCGGTGGGGCGGGGGGCGTCCTGGGTCACCCGACCATCGTGCCCCTCACCGCCCGTCTAGGCTCGCGGGATGACCGCCGACACCCCTCCCGCCCCCGGGTTCTACCGCCACTTCAAGGGCGGCCGTTACGAGGTGCTCGGCACCGCCCGCCACAGCGAGACCGACGAGCCGCTCGTCGTCTACCGCGCGCTCTACGGCGAGCAGGGCCTCTGGGCGCGGCCCCTCGCGGCCTGGTCCGAGCACGTGCGACGTGACGGGCACGACGGCCCGAGGTTCGCGCCCGAGGGCTGACCGCCCCACCCGGTGGCCGGTGCGCCCACCGTGCGGCGGTCGAGGGCGAGCCGAGGAGGCGCGGGGCGGGTCAGCGAAGTCACAGCCGGTTGATAGCCCCGCGGCCGGACACTCGGCTCATGAAGTTCTCACGTCGCTCCCAGCACCCCCAGGGTGCAGCCACAGACGGGGGCGTCGCGGACGACGCGACCCGCACCGCCGACCCGGCCGAGGCCGCGCCGCCCTCGGCCGTGCCGCCCGTGGCCGTGCTGCCCCCGGGCATGCTGATCGCGGGTGCCTGGGCCTGGCGCCTGCTCGCGGTCGCCGCCGCGCTGGCCGTGCTCTTCTGGCTGATCGCCACGCTCGAGGAGATCGTCGTGCCGCTGCTGATCGCGATCCTCGTGTCGGCGTTCCTGGTGCCGGTCGGGGGGTTCCTGCACCGGCACCGGTGGCCGCGGTGGCTCGCCATCGTGGCCGCGTTGCTGGCCGGGGTGGTCGTCGTCGGGGGCCTCGTGCTGCTCGCCGTGACGCAGATCCGGGCCGGACTGCCGCAGATCGAGAAGCAGTCCGTGGCGCAGTACGACCAGCTGACGACCCTGCTCCAGGGGCCGCCGTTGAGCCTGACGAACGCCGACGTGACCGGCTACCTCAAGGACGCGCAGAACGCGCTGCAGACCGAGAGCAAGGCGATCCTCAGCGGCGTGCTGTCGATCGGCACCGCGGCCGGGCACCTGCTGGCCGGGGGACTGCTGACCCTGTTCGCCACGATCTTCCTGATGATCGACGGTCGCGGGGTCTGGGCCTGGACCGTCCGCCTCTTCCCGAAGGCGGCGCGCCCCGCCGTCGACGGGGCCGGCCAGGCCGGCTGGCACACGCTGACCTCGTTCGTCCGCGTGCAGATCGTCGTCGCCGCGGTCAACGCCGTCGGCATCGGCCTCATCGCGTTCTTCCTAGGACTGCCGCTCGCCGTGCCGATCGCGATCCTCGTCTTCCTGGCGTCGTTCATCCCGGTCGTCGGGGCCATCGTGACCGGCGCGCTCGCCGTGATCGTCGCCCTCGTCTTCGCGGGGCCGGTCCAGGCCGTGGTCATGCTGGCCGGAGTGCTCGTCGTGCACCTGCTCGAAGCCCACGTGCTGCAGCCGCTGGTCATGGGTTCGGCCGTCCGCGTGCACCCGCTCGCGGTGGTCTTCGCCGTGGCGGGTGGGTCGTACGTGGCCGGCATCCCGGGTGCGCTCTTCGCCGTGCCGACGGTCGCCGTGCTCAACGTGATGGTCAAGTACGTGGCGACGGGGGCCTGGCGTCGGACCCGCGTCGCGGACGACCTCGTGGCGGCGCCCGAGGCGTCGTGATCGCGAGCCGCTGACCTGCCCGGCCCGCGCCTCCTTCGCTCGGATGAGCGAGGCGCGGGCCGATGTCATCCGCTGGGATGATGCGCCGGACTGCCCGGTTCGACAGTGCATTGTGTGGTTCTACTCAGGAAGTCTCTGCATACTCGTCACTTCGCCCGGGCGCGTGCGCCCCTCCCGATCGAGTCCCGACTCGGAAGGGCAGCTGCGGCGGACGAGTCGAGGCCCCACGGCCTCGCGAGACCGACACCGACCTGTCACGGCTTCCCCCGCCTCTGCCGCGGGGCCCCGCCGCCTCGTGCGCCCCGCGCCCGTGCGGCACCGCCGTGTGCGCCCTGCCCGACCGGAGGCGCGGGTCGGCCGAGCACGAGGACCACATGACCCCCGAGAACACCCCTGCCTCCGGCGCGGACGCCGCGACCGCCGCCGAGGCTCCCGCCACGCGCCGCTCGCTCTCCGCCGGACGCCGTCGCACCGCCCGTCGTCGCCTCTCGCTGATCGGTGGCGTCGCCGCGGTCGCCCTCGTCACGGGCACCGGCTTCGCGGTCACCTCGATGTCGGCCGCCGGTGCCGACACCATCACGGCCGAGCAGCACGCCGCCGACGTCAAGCAGCAGAAGGCGGACATCGCCACCTCGTTGGCCCAGGCCAAGGCGCGCTCGACGATCCAGATCGCGAACCAGGTCGTGGCCTCGACCTCGAGCCGGACCGACGCCAGCGACTTGCAGACCCAGGTCGCCTCCCTGGCCGACTACGAGAAGCTCGACGCCTCGACGCTGAACGACCGCGTCGAGAAGACCGCGCTCTCGGCGCAGACCGTCCAGTCCGCCGCCGCCGAGGCCGACCGACAGGCCGCTGCCGCCGCCGCTGCCGCGCAGGCCGCCGCCGAGGCCCAGGCAGCCGCCGAGGCGAAGGCCGCCGCCGACGCCGCGGCCGCCGCCGAGGCCGCCCGCGCCGCCGCCGACAACTCGGTCGACGGGGCCAAGGCCACGGCCCAGTCCCTCGCGTCGTCCCAGTACGGCTGGGGCAGCGACCAGTTCTCGTGCCTCGTCTCGCTCTGGACGAAGGAGTCGGGCTGGAACTACAAGGCCTACAACCCCAGCGGCGCGACCGGCATCCCGCAGGCGCTGCCCGGCAGCAAGATGGCCTCGGCCGGGAGCGACTGGGCCACGAGCGCCAAGACGCAGATCACCTGGGGGCTCGGCTACATCAAGTCGGTCTACGGCACCCCGTGCGGCGCCTGGTCGCACTCGCAGTCCGTCAACTGGTACTGACCGGATCGGCCCGGGCTCGGGTCGCCTCGCCTGCCGGACGTCGCACCGCCTCCTGAACGTCGCACCGCGGAGATCCGCGGTGCGACGTTCAGTTCGTGGTGCGATGCCGCGCCACGGGGGCGCACGGCCGCGCCACGAGGGCGCACGGCCGCGCCACGGGGGCGCACTGACGCGCCACTGGGGCGCGACCGCTAGTTCTGCGGGGGGATCGTCTGCCGGTCGGTGGGCTTGTCGGTGGTGACCGGCGTGGGACGCGGGCTCGGGCTGGTCGGGCCCGGCGACGGCGTCACGATGCCGTCGGTGGGAGGCGCGGGTGCCGGTGTCGGGCTCTCGGGCGTCGCCGACGGGGTGACGCTCGGGCTGACGGTCACCACGGGGTCGTCGTCGCCGTCGCTGCAGGCCGTCAGCAGCCCCGAGGCGAGCAGGACCGTCGCCGCGGCCACCCCCGTGCGAGCAGTGGTCGTGAGCAGCGTCCGCGTCGTCGTCCCCATGTCGGGAGCCTACGCGCGGCGGGTCCCACGCATCGAGGGATGCCGGCCCGACGTCACCCGGGTCAGACCGCGCCCACCAGCGTCCACGCCCCGCCGTCGCGGCGCGTCACGCGTCCCTGGACCACGTCGGCCAGCTCGCCCACGGTCGCCTCGACGACGGCCCCGATGCGGTGTGCGGGCTCGTCGGCGGCACATTCGTAGCGCACCACCAACCGTGGCTCACCGCGCACGAGCGTGACGTCGCTGGCCTCGACGGTCGTCAACCCGGCCGCACTCGCGGCGGCCGCGGGCAGCACCGAGTCGGGCCGCACCCCGGGGCGCAGGGTGCCGACGGTGAGCGTGACGCGGTACGAGGGCATGCGCTCATCCAACCCGTCACCACCGACATCGAGCGACGGTCCCAGCAGGGTCGCAGCCGCTTCACGGCGGACCCCGAAACACGTTCGACTCACGACCGTGCCACCCTCTGGTCATGAAGCGCACCGCGTCCGCCCGGCTCGAGTTCGACGTCGACGGCCCCGCCGAGTTCGTCCTGTCGATCGCCGCCTCCCGCGCCTACGCCGCTCCCGACGCGGTGGCGCAGGCCGGCACCGCCCGCATCACCGAGGAGGCGCTGGCCGTCACCCAGCACGGCACACCCCTCGAGGTCCGCGAGCTGCACGACCACCACGGCACCCTCCTCCACCTGTGCGAGGTCGGGGCCGGCCGGGTCACCGTCGACTACCGGGTCGTCGTCGACGGACGGCTCGACGAGCCCGCCGTCGACGACCTCGACCTCGTGCGCTACCGGCGCCCCAGCCGCTACTGCGAGTCGGACACGCTCAGCCCGACGGCCCGCGCCGAGTTCGGCGGGCTCGAGGGGCGCGAGCTGCTGGCCGCGGTCGCGACGTGGGTCGGCTCGCACCTCGCCTACGTGCCCGGGGCCAGCGCGCCGACCGACGGCGCGGTGCAGACCCTGCTCGACCGGCAGGGCGTCTGCCGCGACTACGCGCACCTCGTGATCGCCCTGCTGCGGGGGCTCGACGTTCCTGCGCGGCTCGTCAGCGTCTACGCCCCGGGCCTGTCTCCGATGGACTTCCACGCCGTGGCCGAGGCCTTCGTCGACGGTGCCTGGCACGTGGTCGACGCGACCGGCCTGGCCCCGCGTCAGACGCTCGTGCGCATCGCGACCGGACGGGACGCCTCCGACACAGCGTTCCTCTCGAGCCACGGCGGCCGCGTCACGGTCGCGGGGATGCAGGTGGGAGCCGTCGCCGACGAGCTGCCGCGCGACGACGTGAGCACCTTCGTCAGCCTCGGCTGACCGCCCGCCGGCACCGCGCCTCCTGCGCTCGCGCCGCCGCTGCCTGCCGCCCCGCCCTGGCCCCGACCCACCCCGCTACGAAGTAAACACGCCGCCACACGATCGCGTGGCGGATCGTTTACCTCGTGGCGGCGTGCGCGGGGCGGCGTGCGCCTGCCGGCCCCCCGCGGCTCAGTCCTCGCGGTGCGCCAGCTTCGCGCCCTCGCGGGCGCGGACGGCGGGCTCGTTCTGGTGCACGCCCGCGGGCCAGGACGTCGGTCCGGCCGACCCCGCCGGGTACTCGTCGATCGCGACCTCGCCGGTCTTCCAGGCCTTGACGACGGGGGCGACGATGCGCCACCCCTCCTCCGCCGAATCGCCGCGCACCGAGAGCGTCGGGTCGTCGTCGAGGATGCCCTCGAGCACCTCGCCGTAGGCCGTCAGGTCGGCCGCGCCGAAGTCGGCGTGCAGGGAGGCGCGCGACAGGTCGTACGAGTCGCCCGGCCCGTTGACGTTCAGCTCGAGCGACATCTCGTCGGGTGAGATCGCGATGCGCAGGCGGTCGGGGGTGCCTCCGCCGACGAACTCCTTCGGGACGTGGGTGGGCGGCCGGAACGTGATGACGATCTCGCGGCGACGCGAGGCCAGGGCCTTGCCCGAGCGCAGCAGGATCGGCACGCCGGCCCACCGCCAGTTCGCCACCTCGACGACGACCTCGGCCAGCGTCTCGGTCTCGAGCGACGCGTCCACGCCGTCCTCGTCGACGTAGGCGGGCAGGGTGCGGCCGTCCACCTCGCCCTTCCCGTAGCGGGCACGGCGGGAGTTCGCGACGGCGTCGTCGTCCCAGACGTGGGTCGCGCGCAGCACCAACTCCTTCTCGTCGCGCAGGTCGGCCGCGCCGAGCGTGGCGGGGGCGTTCATCGTCAGCACGGCCATCACCTGCAGCAGGTGGCTCTGGATCATGTCGACCATGGCGCCGGCGTGGTCGTAGTAGCGCGCGCGGTTCTCGAGGCCGAGTTCTTCGTCGTAGACGATCTCGATGCTCTCGACGTGCTGGTTGTTGAGCATGGGCTCGATCAGGCGGTTCGCGAACCGCAGGCCGAGCAGGTTGAGCACGGTCGAGCGGCCCAGGAAGTGGTCGACGCGGTGCACCTGGTCCTCGTGCACGAGCTTCAGCACCTCGCGGTTGAGCTTCTTCGCGCTGGCGAGGTCGGTGCCGAACGGCTTCTCGAGGGCGAGCGCCGTCCCCTCGGGCAGGTCGACCTCGCGGAGGGCGGCACAGGCCTTCTCGGTGATGGCCGGCGGCAGCGCGAAGTAGATGGACGGAGGCGCGTCACAGGCCTCGAGGAGGCCGCGGAGGCCGTCGGCCCCGGTCACGTCGGCCGTGATGTACGTGGTCGACTCGAGCAACGCGTCGACGGCGGGGCCGCTCGCGTGGACGCTGTCGAACGACGTCTTCACGCGTGCCTTCCACTCGGCATCGGTGTACTCCTCGACGCCGGCGCCGATCAGCTGCACTCGCCGGGGAGGCTCGATCGACAACAGGCCGCCGAGGCCGGGCATCAGGAGGCGCGCGGCGAGGTCCCCGCTCGCGCCCAGGATCAACAGGGTCGCCGGCTCGGGGGCCTTCTTCTCGCTCATGCCGTGAACGGTAGTGGGCCGCGCCCGGCCGCGCCCGGGAGGGGGTGCGACGGGCCGCCTCGGAGCACCCGGCGTACCGTCCACGCCATGAGCGACCAGACCTACACCGCCCGCTTCGTCGGCCACGACGAGACCACCACCGAAGAACTCACCCTCATCGACGGGCTGCCGCAGAAGAGCGTCACGCGTCCCGGGGCCTCCGACGGCGAGGACCTGATGTGGGAGCTCGACGACGACGCCAGCGAGGGCGGCGAGTACGTCTACCGCTCCCTCGGCGTCTCGGGCCACGACTACAGCTGACCCAACCGCGGTCGGCACCACCCGCGGTCCGCACCACCCGATGGGCGTCGCACCGCCCAGTGGACATCGCACCGCCGAAGTGGGCGGTGCGATGCTCAGTCGGCGGTGCGACATGCGTCCGGCCTCGCTGCCCGGCGGGTCAGGCGCGGCGGGTGGGGCGCACCGAGACGACCTCGGCGGTCGCCCCGTGCGGCAGGTCGACCACGAGCCGCACCGCATCCGCGACGGACTGCGGCTCGAGGTAGAGCGACGTGTCGTACGTGCCACCCTCGGCCGTGACCAACTCGTGCTGCATGTCGGTGTCGACGCGGCCCGGGTGCACCGAGCTGACCCGGACGCCGTGCGGACGTTCCTCCTCGCGCAGGGCGTCGGTCAGCGCGCGCAGGGCGAACTTGCTCGCCGCGTAGGTGCTGCCGTCGGGCCCTGCCGTGAACCCCGAGCCGCTGTTGATCGACACGACCGTGCCCTGCGCCGCCCGCAGCGCCGGCAGCAGCTGCCGCGTCACCTCGGCGACGGCGAACACGTTCACCTCGAAGACGCGCCGCCAGTCGTCGCGCTCCGTGTCGGCGACGGCGCGCCCGCCGATGACGCCGGCCGCGTGCACCAGCACGTCGAGTCCGTCGAGCGGCGGCACCGTGAGGGCCGGGCCCGAGAGGTCCGCGGCCCACGCCGTCGCGGACGGGAGGTCGGCGGTGATCGCCCGCAGCGCCTCCTCGTCCCGTCCGTGGACGATCACGTGGTGGGTGCGGGCGAGGTCTCGGACGACGGCGAGGCCGATGCCCCGCGAGCCCCCGGTGACGAGTGCGGTCTTCATCCGACCAGTCTGCCGGTCCCGCGGGCCGCCGGTCGGCCCGGTCGGCCCGGTCGGCCCGGTCGGGCCGGTCGCCGGTCAGGCCAGCGGGTCGTGGCCCCAGTTCATGAGCGACCAGCGCCACTTCGTGTCGGTGACGTCGCCCGAGGGGCGCTGCTTCGAGTGCCGCGCGACGTAGCCGTGGACCTTCTCCATGTGCTTCCAGTCGGCGTCGGTCAGGTCGGCCTTCTTCTTCTCGAGGATGCGCACGATGTGCCGGCCGCTCTCGTGCCCGACGGACTCGCCGCCGTCCTTCTGCCCCACCTCGCGCGACTCGTCGGTGTCGAGCCACTCGCGAAGCGTCGAGGCCGTCATGTTCACGTCGTCGTGGAACTCGTCCCAGGTCTGCTGTCGTCCGTCGTCTGCCATGCGACGAGCCAAGCACGCCCCGGACGGCACCGCCCCGCGCCGCACCGCTCCGCCGGATCGACGAAGATGGCACGGTGCGCACCCTGACCGCCGGCACCGCCGCCCTGCTGCTCGCCGCCTCGCTCGCGGTCACGATGTCGTCGTGCTCCGCCGACGGGAACAACCCGACGGTCGCGCCGCAGGCGAAGATCCCGGCAGGGCTCGCGGTCGAGGGCTACGCCATCGCCTCACCCGACGCGACGACGGCCGCCGTCGAGGCGCTCGACCGCAGCGGGTCGGCGATCGACACGGTCGGCGTCTCGGGCGTCGCGATCACGACCGGCGGGGCCGGGGTCGCACCGAGCGACGAGTCGGCCAACTCCCTCCGCGAGGCCGCCCAGTCGGCGGGCGGGAAGGCCGAGTTGCTCGTCGTCAACGCGGGCCAGGACGGCTTCAGCGGTGAGCTCGCGTCGCAACTGCTGTCGAGCCGGGCCAACCGCGAGTTCGTCGTGTCGGGCCTCACCGGAGAAGTCGTCAACGGCGGCTGGGACGGCGTCCAGATCGACTTCGAGTCGCTCTCCGCCGCGGACGCCCCGGGACTGGTGGACTTCGCCGCCGAGCTCCGCGACGCCCTGCCCGACGACGCGAGCATCTCGATGGCCCTGCAGCCCAGCACCGACCCGGCGGGGTACGCGGACCTCGGCTACGACCTCGCCGCCCTGTCCGACTCCGTCGACCGGTTCGTGCTCATGGCCTACGACCAGCACGGCGCCGGGTTCAGCGAACCGGGGCCCGTCGGCGGCCTGCCCTGGGTCGGTGAGGTCCTCGACGCCGCACTCGAGTCCGTCCCGGCCGACCGCCTCGACCTCGGCGTCGCGGGGTACGGCTACCGGTGGACGGGCGACGGCACCGCAGGAGGCGCGCTGTCGGTCGCCGAGGCCCGCACCGCTGCGCAGTCCACGGGTTCGTGGGACGCCGACCAGGCCGAGTACACCGCCTCGCCCGGCGACGGCTCGACCCTCTGGTGGTCGGACGGTCGCTCGATCACCGCGCGCGCCGATCTGGCCGAGTCGAAGGGGCTCCACGGCGTCGCGATCTGGCAGCTGACGACGGGCGACCCGATCCGCCGCGGCTGACGTCCGGGCGACGCGCCGCCCTGCGGCCACGGATGCGGCTCGTGCCGGATCGCCGCCGAAGGGTGCCGCCTACGGCGTGACGACGCCGATCGGGCCGGTCAGCTGGGGGATGTCCCGGTCGCTCAGCAGCCAGTGTTCGCCGCGGCCGGTGATCAGCAGCGCGAGCGGACCCGGACGGCAGACGACGAGCGCGCCGCCTTCTTGGTGCAGCACGCCGTCGAGGGCGCCGCCGAGGTCGCGGTCGTCTTCGGAACCCGACGCCGACAGGACGGCGCAGCGGCCCTCTGCTCCCATCGCCTGCAGCAGTCGGCGCATGCCCTCGGGGTCGCTGCGGTCGGGACCGAGCGGGTGGGCGACGGCCATGTCGACCCACTCGACCGACCCGGTCAGGTCGGCGAGGGCCTGCTCTTCGGGGCCGGCAGGGTCGACGGCGAGGTCGTGCACGGATTGTTTGCGATCGGGCGCGGCGAAGGCCTCGAGTGCGGTGATGACGGAAAGGGGGAGCGACGCCACGGGTGATCTCCTGTCGAGGGGTTCCCGCCATCCTCCCACCCGAGCTGCCCTCACAGGTCCGTCCACAGGCGGAAACCGGAGCGGGCGCCGAGTCGAGCCGCCGCACTACGCTGCCGGAGAGCGGCCCGACGCGCGACGACGACCCGACCTGCCCACCCACGACGACGACGGAGACACCGTGAGCGACGCCCCCGGCCAGCAGCCCTGGCAGAACCCCCAGAGCCAGCAGAACCCCCAGAACCAGCAGGACCCCCGGTACTCCCCGCCGTACCAGAGCCAGCACCCCCAGGCGCAGCAGCCCGGGCAGCAGCCCTACCCCGGGCCCGGTGGGTACGCCGACCCGCTCAAGGGCACCAACCCCGGCGTCAGCACCTCGACCCCGTTCATCTGGGTGCTCGTCCTGCTGCCGCTGGTGCAGCTGATCGGGCTCGCCTTCTGGGACGTCGGCGACTACCTCGAGCGCACCGCCACGATCACCCCGGGCGTCTACCAGTCGCCGTTCACGCCGGGCTACCTCGCCTACATGGGCATCGGCCTGCTCGTCTACGCACTGACGGTCGTCTTCGCCTGGCTCGACCACCGGGCGTTGACGGCCCGGGGCATCGTGAAGCCGTTCCCGTGGCCGTGGGCGTTCCTCACGGTCGTCTACGTCGTCGGTCGCTCGGTCGTCGTGAAGCGTCGCACCGGTGGCGGGCTCGCGCCGCTGTGGCTCTTCATCGCCGTCTACCTGATCACGATCGTGGTCGCGTTCTCGGTGTTCATCGTGGCCTTCGCCGAGTTCGTGCGGACGATGCCGTCCCTGCCGACCGCCCCGTAGCCGGACCTGCTGCGAGGATGGTCCCGTGACCTCCTCCAGCGCACCCCGACTCGGCCTGCTCCTCGACGTCGACGGCCCGATCGCCAGCCCCGTGACCCGCAGCATCGCGCTGCCCGCGATCACGCGCGACCTCGTGGCGCTCGCCGCCCTCGGCGTGCCGATCGTCTTCAACACGGGGCGCTCGGACGCGTTCATCCGTGAGGAGGTCGTCGGTCCGCTGCTCGCGGCCGGCCTGCCCGAGGGGGCGCGGGTGCACGGCGTCTGCGAGAAGGGTGCCGTCTGGTTCACGATCGGCCCCGAGCACGGTGTCGACGGCATCGGCCCGATCGAGGTCGACTCGTCGCTCGCCATGCCCGCCGACTTCGGCGCCGAGATGCAGGCGTTGGTGGCGGACGAGTTCGCCGACCTGGTGTTCTACGACACGACCAAGCACGCGATGGTCTCGATCGAGCAGCTCACGAGCGTCGAGTCGTCGACCTACCTGGGCCGGCAACGCGACCTCGACGAGAAGGCGATGCAGGCGCTGGTCCGCCGGGGCTTCGGCGTGCGCCGACTCGACGACGTGCGGCCCGACGCCTCCGGGGCCGTGCAGTGGCGCGTCGACCCGACGATCATCTCGACCGACATCGAGTCGGTGCGGCTCGGCAAGGACCTGGGGGCCGAGCGGGCGCTCGAGCTGCTGGCGGCCGACGGCGAGCCCCCGCTCGCCTGGCGCACGGTCGGCGACTCGCGCAGCGACTACGCCATGGCCGACTGGCTCCACGCGCAGGGTCACGCGGTCGCGCACGTCGACGTCCGCCCGGCCGACGGCGTGCCGGCGACGCCGTACCCGGTGCTGACGAGCTCGACGGGCGCGATCCACGACGAGGCCGGGGCCGAGTTCCTGGCCGGTTGGCTGGCCGACCTCACCGTCTGACGCCCGGCCGCCACGCGTCCGGGTCCGCGACGGGCACTGCCCACGACGGCACCGGCCTGCGACACGCCCGGGCGTGGCCGTCCTCGAGGACGCCACCCGCACCTCCTCGGCCCGCTCGCCGGGGTCGGTGCCACCCGCCCCGCGGCGTGCCCCCCGGACGGGTGAGACGGGTGAGCCTCGGGCCGGGACGGGTGTCACCTCCCCGCTGTCCATGCGGCCTGTGACCCCTTCGAGGGGGCGTACCCCCCGAACGGGTGTCGCGAATCGGCGGGAACGACCCTGTACTGTTTCGACACGTCCCCGGAACGGTCCCCCGAAAGGCCCACACCGGAGGCGAACCCGTCGATCGAGTGGCCCGAACCGCTCGCAGTCGACGGACCCGAAACGGGAGCCCCTGGCTCCCACCCGACCGCCGCCCACCCCGGCGCGTCACCTCGAGTCGCCGCCGTCGCCGACGCCCCTCCGGACGTCCGACGGCGGTCACCCACCGCCGCCGGCGTCCGGTCGTCTCTCAGACCCGAACCCGGAGAGAACACGCATGTCCCGAACCATGCGCGTCCGCGACAGCGACGCCGAAAACCGACCCGACACCGGTGCACCCGACACCGGCCCCGCCCTCGACGTGGCACCTCGCTCGCGCAGCGAACTGAGGCGCCTGGCACACCACGACGAGGAGCGGGGATCGCGGGCACGCCCCACGACGCGCATCACGAGCGACCACCACGCGTCGGTCGTCTCGCGCACCGAGGGGCGTGCCCACTCACCCTTCATGGTGCTGCTCGTGCTCGCCTGCACCATGGGCATCCTGCTCTACGGGCAGTTCCTGCTGAACCCCGCCAACCGCGGTGACCTGCTGCCCTACGTCGCGGTGATCATCGCCGAGGCCGTCCTGGTGCTGCAGGCCCTCCTGGCCATGTGGACGATCCTCTCGGGCGGTCAGAACCCCCGGGACTTCGACTTCCACTCGACGCAGGACACGCTCTACGACGAGGACGCGATCGACCGGCTCGGCGTCCGCGACCAGCCGCACCTGTGGCCGATCGTCGTCGACGGGAAGACCGTCGTCGTCGACGTCTTCGTCACGGTCTACGGCGAAGAACTGTCGAAGATCGCGATGACGGTCCAGGCCGCCGTCGCGATGCAGGGCGCGCACCGCACCTGGGTGCTGGACGACGGTCGGAGCGACGAGGTCAAGGACCTCACCGCGAGGCTCGGCGCCCGGTACATCCGCCGGCTGACCAGCCACGGCGCCAAGGCGGGCAACGTCAACTACGCCCTGTCGGTGGCCAAGGGCGACTACTTCGCCATCTTCGACGCGGACTTCGTGCCCAAGCCGATGTTCCTGCACGAGACCGTGCCGTTCTTCATCGACGAGAAGGTCGCCTTCGTCCAGACCCCGCAGTCGTACGGCAACCTCGTGAGCATCGTCAGCCGCGGCGCCGGCTACATGCAGGCCGTCTTCTACCGGTACATCCAGCCTGGCCGCAACCGGTTCAACGCCGCGTTCTGCGTCGGCACCAACGTCATCTTCCGCCGTGCGGCGATCGACGAGGTCGGCGGCATCGACACCGACTCGAAGTCCGAGGACGTCTGGACGAGCCTGTTCCTGCACGAGGCCGGGTGGCGCTCGATCTACATCCCGATGACGCTCGCGATCGGCGACGCCCCCGAGACCATCGAGGCGTACAGCAAGCAGCAGCTGCGCTGGGCGACCGGCGGCTTCGAGATCCTCTTCCGGCACAACCCGCTGAGCCCCCGCCGCACCCTGACGATGGACCAGCGCTTCCAGTACACGCTGACGGCGACCCACTACCTGACGGGCATCGCCCCGCTGCTGCTGATCATGGTGCCGCCGATGGAGATCTTCTTCGACCTGCGCCCGATGAACCTGCACATCTCGGTGCTGCAGTGGCTGCTCTTCTACTCGGGCTTCTACCTGCTGCAGATCGCGCTCGCCTTCTTCACCCTCGGGTCGTTCCGCTGGGAAGTGCTGATGCTCGCGTCGGTGTCGTTCCCGATCTACGTCAAGGCGTTGTGGAACGTGCTGAGCGGCAAGGACACGGCTTGGCACGTGACCGGCGGAGGCAAGGCGTCGAGTCCGTTCAACGTGCTCGTGCCCCAGGTGCTGTTCTGGCTCTTCCTGTCGCTCACCTCGCTCGTCGCGATCTGGCGGGACTGGGACAACCGGGTGCTCACGCTCGCGACGGTCTGGAACCTGATCAACACCGCCGTGCTCTCGGCCTTCCTGCTCGCCGCCCTGCGTGAGGCCGGAGCCATCAAGCGTGCCGCCCGCTCGGGGTCGAGCGCTCGCACGACCGTCGCCGGTCCGATCACGACCGGGCCCGTGGCCACGCAGACCCTCCGCACCCAGGTCGCCCGGCCCCTGCCCCGGAGCCACGACGAGTTCCTCGAGCTGTCGTCCGAGCAGCGACTCGAGCAGCGCCGGCGCGACGACGAGCGGCGTCACCTGCTCGAGGCCCGACTGGCCGTGGCCGACGACCAGCACGCCCACGAGGCGCAGCACGGCGACGAGGCGTCGCACACACAGCACGCGGGACCGGTGTCCGGACCCGACCGACACGACACGAACGACCGAGAGAAGGTGGTCTCATGACCTGGGGCAACAGGATCAAGATGACCGTCGGCATCCTGGTGGTGCTCGCCCTCGTGGCCGTCTTCACCGTCATCTTCACGCAGCGGCAGGCCCAGGTCATCAGCACCAGTGCCGCCATCGCGAGCCAGGACTTCTCCGTCGGCACCGACTACAGCGGCACGGTCACCTCGACCGACGCCGAGGTCGGCGACCGGGTGAAGAAGGGCGACGTGCTCTTCTCGCTGCAGAGCCCCTCGCTGCAGAAGGACCTCGCGGACGACGTCGTCGTCCCCGACACGGACGCCTACACGGTGGACGACGACGGCACCATCACCTTCATGGCCACCGTCGACGGCACGCTGTCGCAGCTCGACGTCCGCGAGGGCGGGTTCCTCGGTTCGGGCACGTCCGTCGCGACCATCGAGAAGGCCGGCACGCTCTTCGTGGACGCCGACTTCACGCTCACGCCCCGCGACTACGAGCGCATCCAGGACGGCGCGACCGTCGACGTGATGCTGCCCAACCAGCAGGTCGTCGAGGGCAGCGTCGACCTGGTCAGCGTGCAGACCAAGGACGGCGCGGCCGCGGCCACCGTCCGCGTGGTCAGCGACCAGCTGAGCGAAGGGGCCTACAACGGCCTCGTCGCGAGCGGCACGCCGGTCGAGGCGACCATGCACCTCCGCGACGACGGCATCCTCGCCGGGCCCGTGGACACCATGCAGGACTTCCTGCGCCAGATCGGGGTCTGACGATCCCCGGCGCACGGAGAAAGACGACGGGTCGGTCCGGCCGACGGGATCGTTCGGGATCACCGATCGGTTCCGGGCCGGCCCGTCACCCCCGGGAGGCGCGGGTCGAGATCCGACCCGCCCCGCGCCTCCCGACCCTCCGCCGGGTCCTCGCCGGCGTCGCCCTCGGCACGGCCGGCGTGCTCGTGCTGGCCGGCTGCACCGGCGGCTCGGACACGGACGGCGACACCACGGGCCGCCCCGACGCCGGAGGCGACGTGTTCCCCTCCTCGCAGGTCGACCCCCTGGTCGCCGCCCTGCCCCACGAGTCGGTCGGCACCGTCCCGACCATGCGCCTCGCCGATGGCCTCGTCCCGCCGACCAACAGCTGGTTCTCGGGGCTGGTCTTCGGTGACGAGCCGACGCCCGTGTTCCCGTTCCCGATCTCGTTCCAGCTGACGCAGGCCGGCTTCGCCGCGGGACTGCCGGTGCCGGTGGCCTCCGAGAAGGCGATCGTGTCGCCCGCCCTGCCCGACGTCACCCTCGACGTCCAGGCCTCGGCGACCGAGATCAGCGCCTACGACGACGTCTCGGTGACGATCGCCCACCTCGACGGCGACGCGGTGCTCGGTCACACGACCGTCGCCGAGGGCTCGCCGGTCGTCTCGTACACCGCCGCGACCGCGCAGACCGACACCCTCGGGACTGCCGTCACGACCGTCGGCGACGGGCGCGGCACGTTCACCGTCGGCAGCACGACGTGGGGCGTCGCCGTGACGGACGGCAGCCTCGACGGCACGGCGGTCCGGCTCGACGAGGGCGGCTCGGTCGTCCTCGTGCCGCTGCCCGACGGGGCCACCGACGAGCAGGTGCGGACGGTGCTCGACGCGGCCGCCTCGCCGCTGACGTCGGTGACCACCGCGCACCGCGCCTCCGGGTCCGGGTCGTCGGCGGTGTCGACCACCGAGCTCGGCTACGAGACGGCGGCCGGGGGAGACACCCTGCTCGTCCCGGCCCCGCACATGGGCGACGCGGCGACGGGTGGCGGCACCGGGCTGGGCTACGACACGATCTACGGCACCGTCCCGTTGTCGATCGGCTCGACGCTGGCGTTCGACGCACCGGTCACCACGGCCTCGACCGGGCTCGACCTCTCGGGGCTGAGCGACGACCAGAGGACGGAGCTCGAGGACCAGGTCGAGGTCGACGTCGCCCGCACGGCGGAGACGCCGGTCGACACCTACTACGGCGGCAAGGCGCTCTACCGGTCGGCGATGCTCCTGCAGCTCGCCCGGCAGCTCGGGGACGACGCGTCGGCCGAGACCCTCCGCACGTCGGTCGTCGACCGACTCGACCGGTGGACCGACCCCTCGGGCTGCGAGACGCGCGAGCAGGAGTGCTTCGTCTACGACCCCGCGGTGAAGGGCGTCGTCGGCAAGGCGGCGTCCTTCGGCTCGGACGAGTTCAACGACCACTACTTCCACTACGGCTACTTCCTCTACGCCGCCGGCGTCGTCGCGGCCGACGACCCCGAACTGGCCGAGCGCTGGCGTCCGGTCATGGACCTGCTCGCCGCCGACATCGCCTCGGGCGCCGACAACGGGTCGTTCCCCGACCGGCGCGCCTTCGACCCCTACTGGTCGCACAGCTGGGCCTCGGGCTACTCGCCGTTCGCCGACGGGAACAACCAGGAGTCGTCGTCCGAGGCGGTCAACGCCTACGCGGGCCTGTCGCTCTGGGCCGCGGCCACGGGTGACGACGCGCTCGGCGACGAGGCGTCGTGGATGCTCAGCGGCGAGGCCTCGTCGGCGCTGGCCTACTGGCTCGCCCCCGACCTGACCGGCCCGACGTCATCCGGCTACGGACACGCGATCGTGTCGCTGACCTGGGGTGGCAAGCGCGACTACGGCACGTGGTTCTCGGCCGAGCCGTCGGCGATCGCGGGCATCCAGTTGATCCCGCTGAGCCCGACCTCTGTGTCGTACCTGACGTCGTCGGCGGGCGGAGGCGCCCGGCAGATCGCGCGCGTGGTCGACGAGGCGAGCGCCTCGGGCTTCGACCGGCCGCTCGGCGACTACGTGCTGATGTACTCGGCCCTCGAGGGTCCCGACCAGGCCGCGGCGGCCCTGACGGCACTCGCCGATCTGCCCGAGACGGGCATCGACGACGGCAACTCGCGGGCCTACGCGATGGCCTACGTGATGACCGCCGGCACGCGGTAGGGCCGAACGCAGGAGGCGCGGGTCGGCCAGGGCTGCTCCGGCTCAGCCGACGAGGCGCACCGGCTCGACCAGGCGCACCGGGTCGACGAGGCGCTGCACGCTGCCGTCGGGGTGGTTCGCGACGAGCGTGCCGCCCCAGAAGCCGAGCTGGTCGCGGTCCGTGTCGAGTTGCCAGAGGCGGCGGCCGTCGGCCAGGTCGAAGGCCGTGACCGTCGAGGTGCGACCGCTCGAGGCGGTCGTGGCGTAGCCGGTCGTGCGGCCGACGAGCGCGATCTGGGACTCGCCCGGCACCACCGCCCGGGCCACCTCGTGGCCCGACGCCACGTCGAGCAGGCGGACGGTGCGCTGGGCCGCCTCGTCCGACGTGAGGTCGCCGGACACCGCCGCCGCGCCTCCTGGTTCGAAGGTCTGGGCGAAGACGAGCGACCCCCGGTCGCCGGCCGGGTCGGTGGTCACCCGCGCGAGCCCGTGGCGGCGGTCGCGGGGCGGGGTCGTCCAGAGCTCGGCGCCCGTGCGGCGGTCGACGCAGACGACCCCGGGCGTGGTCGAGAAGACGAGGCAGTCGCCGGTCGCCTGCACCCCGCGGTCCTGGCGGAAGCCGTGCCGCCAGAGTTCGCGCCCGTCGAGCGAGAGCGCCACCACCGTGCCGTCCGTGTCGTCGGTCGAGGTGGGGATCGCCGGGTCGAGGCCCACCACGACGAGGTCGCCGTCGACGACGAGGGTCGTGGCGGTCGGCAGGTCGGGCCCCCAGTCGTGCTTCTCGCCGGTGCGTCCGTCGACCGCGGTGATGGTCCCGCCGTCGAGGACGAGCAGGCCGTCGGGGGTCAGGGCCTCGTCCTGGCTGCCGGTGGTCTCGCCCGTCCACACGGGGGTGTCGAGGTCGTCGGCGGCGTAGAGCGAGAACTCGCCCGTGCCGGGCTCCGCGTCGTAGTAGACGCGGGAGTCCTGGTACGAGAACTGCGGGTCGCTCGAGACGAGGGCCCAGGAGGCGGTGGCGTCGGTCAGGCGCGCACGCCCGTTCGGCGAGGTGGTCACGTCGGTCAGTTCGCCGGTCCCGAGGTCGAGGCGGGCGTACGACGAGGCGAACCCGTCCCCGCCGAAGCCCAGCGTCGAGACGAGGGCCGTGTCGGTGGCGCCGTCGGCGGGCCAGACCTGGACGAAGCCGCTGCCGGCGTCGAGCTCGGTGCCGAGGTCGACCCACCAGCGGACGGTGCCGTCGACGGGGTCGACGCGTGCGAGCCGGCTGACGGCCTGCGCGGTGCTGCCGAAGCCGCCGTCGAAGCGGCAGTCGGCGCCGACGTCCGTGGCGGCGCTCGTGCCCCTGCCGTCGTCGCCCGCGGCACCGCCGGCGCTGACGAGGACGTCGCCGTCGAGCCGGTCGGGGCCCACCGCGGGCTCCGCCTGCCAGAGCAGGCACCGACCCTGGTCCGCCGGCACGCCGACGTCGGCGGGCGTCAGCGTCCACGACCCGGGGACGGGCTCGTGCCGCAGGTCGTCGCCGACGACGCCGTCGAGCGCGGCGGCCGACGAGTACCGCGGGGCCTCGACCAGGCCGACGGTCGTGACGAGCGCCGCGGCGGCGACCACCGCGGCGGCCACGAGGGCGAGCCGGCGAGGGCGGGAGGCGCGGTGCCAGACGGCGGCCCCGCGGCGGCGGGCGCGCGCGAACGGCTGGTCGCTCGGTCGGGCGTCGTCCGTCACCCGGCCATGGTACGAGGCGGGCGCGTAGGCGGGCCGTGAGCGGTCCCGAGGTCGCGACCCGCGCCTCCTGGGCTCCCGGGGTCGGCCGTTAGGCTGGTGCGGGCCGTCCGGTCCCGCCCGCCGGTGCACGAGCGGCTCCGCCCGTTCGCCCTCTCGTCGCCCGTCCCCCGAAGGAGCCGTGCCATCGAAGCCGTCGTCATCTCGATCCTCGCCCTGGCGATCGTCGTGCTCGTGGTCATCCAGGTGATCTACCGTCGCCGCGTGCTGCAGCGCCGTGAGGCCTCCGGTCAGCGAGTCGTCGGTCGGGGCACCTACGTCGTGTTCGGCGTCATGGCGGCGTTCTTCCTCTTCGCGGTGTTCGTGTTCCCGTTGCTGGTGCGGGGGTAGCTCGTGTCGCCCGAGATCCGCCCCGCCGGCACGGCCGATCTCGAGGCGTGCCTGGCCGTCTGGGTCGCGGCGTGTGCTGCACGTGACGGGCAGGCGTTCGCCGGGGTCGCCGAACGGGCCCGACCGAAGTTCGACGCGGGCGTCGTCTGGCTGGTCGCCGACGGTGTCGACGGGGTCGACGGCTTCGTGCTCGCGACGCGCCCGGGCAGCGGCCTGCCCGCAGACCCGCCCGACGCCCCGGTGCTGGGCCTGCTGGCGACCAGGCCCGGTGCCCAGGCGCGGGGGCTGGGGCGCGCCCTGCTGAGGGAGGTGACCGCACGGCTGGGCTCGCTCGGTCACGAGCGTGCCGTGTTGCACGCGCTCCTCGACAACGTCGCGGCGGTCGGACTGTACGAGAGCGAGGGGTGGGTGGCCGCGGGCGGCCCGTTCGAGCACTCGCTGCTGAAGCGGCCCACGCAGCGGTTCGACCGGCTGCTCTGACCCGGTGGCTCAGCCGCCCTCGGGGCGGGCGAAGCCCGAGCGGAACGCGAAGACGGCCGCCTGCACGCGGGTGCGGCTGTCGGTCTTGGCCAGCAGGCTCGAGATGTGGCTCTTCACGGTGGCCGTGCTGACGAAGAGCTCTCGGGCGATGTCGACGTTGCTGAGGCCGCGTGCGACGGCGTCGAGCACGTCCCGCTCGCGGTCGCTCAACGAGTCGAGGGCCGCCCGGTGGCGGACGGCGTCCGGCGACGCGGGGGCCGGGGCGACTCGTTGCTCGATGAGGGCCCGCGTCATGGCCGGGTCGATCAGCGAGTCGCCGCGGGCCGCCGACCGCACCGCGGCGGCGATGAGATCGGGCCCGGAGTCCTTGAGCAGGAAGCCCGAGGCACCGGCCGCGATGCCGTCGAACAGGTGCTCGTCGTCGTCGAAGGTCGTGATGAGGACCACGGCGCAGCCGATGGCCGGCACGATGCGCCGGGTGGCCGAGATGCCGTCGAGCCGGGGCATGCGGATGTCCATCACGACGACGTCGGGTCTCAGGGCGAGGGCGTCGGCCACGGCGTCCTCGCCGTCGGCGCTCTGCCCGACGACGTCGACGTCCGGTTCGGCGTCGAGCATCGTCGCGAGCCCGGCCCGGGCGATCGCCTGGTCGTCGACCACCAGCACGCGCAGCGTCATGCCGCCCGCCCTGCCGTCGACACGGAAGCCGGTGCCGGTGCCGACGCGGAAGCCGTCGTGGCCGGCGCTGCCGGTGCCGGTGCCGACGCCGGTAGTTCGGCCCGGACCTGCCAGCCGGCCCCGTCGGGCCCCGGCCCGGCGGCCAGCGAGCCGCCGAGGGCGCCGACCCGATCGCGCAGAGAGGGGATGCCGGCTCCGCCTCGGGGCACGTCGGGGAACCGTTCGCGGGCGGGGCCCGGGTCGGTCACCGTGACGACCGTCACGCCGGACGTGTCGTCGACCGTGACGTGCACCCGGTGCGCCGACGAGTGCAGCATCGCGTTCGTCAGTCCCTCGCGCACCACGGCGAGGACCGCGACGCGACGCTCGGTCGGCAGGTCGTCGCCGTCGAGGTGCACCGTGCAGTCGACCTCGTAGCCGAGTGACGTCAGGCGGCCGGTCATCTGCGCCAGTTCGTCGACGACCGACGTCGACACGGTGGCGCCCCCGGGTGTCGCCCGGAGCACCCGCAGCACCCCGCGGATGCGTCCCAGGACGTCCTGCCCGCCCGCGGCGATGTCCCTCATGGCCGGGGCCAGCTGCTCGGGGTGCTCGTCGGCGACCCGCAGGGCGGCCTGCGCCCGGATGACCAGGGCGGCGACGTGGTGGCCGACCTCGTCGTGGACGTCGCGGGCGATGCGGGTGCGTTCGTGCTCGGCGATGCGGGCGACCTCGCCCGCCCGCAGCACGAGCAGCTCACGGTTCGTCCTCGCGAGCTCGGTCGTGGCCTCGCGCTGCCGCCGGAGGAGGAGGGCGACCACCACGACGAGGCCGCACGCCATGAGCTGACCGAGCACGACCGAGCGGTCCTGCCCCACGTCCGACAGCAGCACCTGCGACAGGGGCACGCCCTGCACGCCGGCCGCGGCGACGTCGCGCCAGGGCAGCACGACGAGCACGGCGAGGGTGGCGAAGGTCGCCGCGCTGGCGACCACCGGCCCGCGACCCGAGATGGTCAGGAAGACCACGACCGCGAGCGGCAGGAGCGCCACGGGCGGTCCGAGGTGCAGGCCGTACAGCGCCGGAGGGAGGGGCGCGAGGGTCGTGAAGGCCGTGAATCCGGTGACGACGGCCAGCGTCTCGACGGGCCACCGGTCGAGGGTCGCGCACGCGACCAGCGCCACGACGCCGAGGTAGAGGTACCCGGGGAGCGCCTGCGGGTACCACTCGAGTCGCAGGGCGAGGGCGAGCCCGCCGAAGTAGGCGGCCCCGACCAGCGCCAGCACCACGAGTCGGGGGCGCCCCCACCCGGTCGTCGTGGTCCCGTTCGTCTGCACGGCCTCCACGCTAACGCCGACCCCGTGCCGTGGCCTCGGCCGAAAGGACCAATCCGGCGGGGTCGGCCGCGCGGGCGAGGTCGAGCAGCTCGGCTGCGGCCTCGCGCGCGTCGGTGCTCGTCGGGCGGGGCACGGGCTCCGTCTCGAGGCAGCGGGCCAGCAGCCGCTCGACCAGGCTCGCGCGGCGGGTGAGGTCCGCGGCGTCGAGGGTGCCCGGCAGGATGCGGACCTCGACGGTGTCCCGCACGCGCCGGTCGGTCACCAGCGCGGTCAGGTTGACGTCGGCGTACTTCGTCAGCCCGGTGCCCGCGGCGGCCGTCTGCAGCCGCGACCAGTCGTCGACCCGCCCGGCGCCTCGCGGGTCGGTCCGGCCGACGAGCTCGACCAGGGCGGACGGCAGCGGCGCCAGGCGCGTGCACGCGGGGTTCGTCCCCAGCGCGGCCCGCAGGGGCTCGTGCCACCACGAGAAGAGGCGCACCAGGTTGGAGAACGCGGCGACCGATCGGAACGGGGCGCCGTCGAGGTGCAGGTGCACGGCCGCCTCGACGGGCACCGTGAAGCCGAGTTCGCGGGCCGGCCCGAGCAGGCGCTCGAGGGCGGCCTCGTGGTCGGCGACGAGCGGCGGCGTGACGATCTCGCACGGTCGTTCGCGTCCCGCCGCCAGCGCCGAGGCCAGGGCGATGCTCGAGCCCGCGCCGTCGCGCAGACGACGCACCGCGCCGATCGTCTCGACCGTGCTGCCGAAGAGCACGGCCGCGTCGTCGAGGGCGCGGTCGAAGGGCGTGTCGGGGGACGAGTGCCGGGCCACGAGACGCAGGAGGCGCGGGTCGTCGGAGAGCACTCGGTACGACCGGTCGTCGGGCGGGACCGCGTCGGCGGGGCGCGTGTCCGTCGACGACCCGACCCGCGCCTCCTCGTGGTCACGGCGGAGGTCGTCGACGAGCGTGACGTCGTCGACGAGCTCGGCGACGGGGCCGCCGCGGGCGTCCCGGACGACGTAGCCCGGCGTCAGGTGCCAGAAGTGGCCCATGCCCGGCACGAGCGACGGCTCGGAGTCGGTGTGGAAGATGCGGGTGACCTGGCCGTCGTGGTCGCTCGCGAGACGGTCGGCGAGGGTGCGCCGGCTCGACCCGGGCGGGGCCAACAGTTCGATCTCGAAGCCGATGCGGGAGTGGAGGGTCGTCATGGGGCTTCCGGGTCGAGGGCGGGTGCGGTGCGGGTGCTGCTGGTCGTGCGGACCGGGCGGCGGCGCCACCGCCCGGTCCTGCCGCACGGTCCTGCCGCACGGTCCTGCCACCGAGTCGGGCCGCCCGATCGGGTCGTCCGACGGGCGGGGCGGGCTCAGAGGGGCAGGTCGTCCCCGGCCAGGAGGGCGGCGCCGGCGCGCACCACGGCCGACCGGGTGTCGCTCTGCCACAGGCCCGCCAGCTGGGCCGCCTCGGCGTCGCCGTAGCCGACGAGGGTGAAGGCCCGGGCGTCCTGGTCGTCGGTGTACGAGGTCGGCGCGGCGGGCACCTGCTCGTGGGCGAGCAGCAGGCCGCCGACCTTCGCCTTGGCCGTCGCGACGTCGTCGTTGCCCCAGGCGACGGCGAGCCCGAGGCCCTGGGTGAAGTCGTCCTGGAACGTCGTGTCGGTGCCCGCGGCGAAGAAGGCGGCCTCGCGCTGCTCGTCGGTGTAGGCCGCCGTCGCGGCCGCGCCCGCCGCGAAGGGCAGCGTCGTGCCGGCCGTGAGTGCGGCTCCGGCCTTGCCCATCGCCGTGGTCTGGTCCACTCCCCAGACGACCGCGAGGTTGAGGGCGTCGTCGGCGTAGGGCGAGGCGGCGAAGGCGGCCAGGTCGGCCGGGGTGTACGTGACCTTCGGCACGGTCGCCGTCGTGGGCTCCGACGCCGCCTGGGCGGCGGGGGAGCTGCCCGGGGCCGCGAGGGCGCCGAGTGCCCCGAGCCCGGCGATCGAGCCCGCGAGGGCGCAGGCGACCGCTGCGGTCGCCCCCACCCGGCGGAACGCGGAACCGGCCGTGCGGCGCGGGGTGCCGGAGCGGTCGGTGCCGAGGCCCCGGGTCGTCGCGGTCGCGGTCGTGTCGTGGGTGTCGTGGGTGTCGGTCAGGTCGGTCATGTCGGTCTCCTCGTTCGGTCGGTCGGTCGGGGTGACGGGGTCCGTCACCTCGCGACCACGGCCGACGCTAGGAGGCACCGGCACCGGGCGACAAGGGTTCGGCGTGGGGTCTGGCCGGTCGGCGGCGGACGATGGCCGTCGGGACGAACCCGACGCGTCCCGGCCTCCTCCGAAGGGATGGTCTCGGGGGGTGCGCCCGGGTTGTCACCGGCCGCGACCGTCGGTCGGCCGCCAGACGGGCGTGGGGTCCACGGCCTCCGAGACGCGCCTCGCGGCGATGCCGAGCTGGCGCGCCTGGGTCGCCGTGAGGCTGTTGAAGACGAGCCGGTGCACGAGGGTCTGGTGCCCGGGGGTCGCACGCTCGACCTGCGCGTGCCCGTCGTCGGTCAGCACGGCCAGGGTGAACCGGCCGTCCGAGGGGTCCACGACGCGGCGGACCCAGCCCTTGCCCTCGAGTCGCGTGACGGCACGAGACAGGCGCGAGAGGGTGCAGCTCGCGTAGCCGGCGAGGGTGCTGAGGCGCAGCGTGCGCTCGGGGGCGCCGTCGAGTGCGGTCAGCACGCCGTGCTCGAAGTGCGTCACGCCGCTGTCGTGCAGCAGCTGGGCGTCGAGGGCCGTGGGCAGCCGTTCGAGCAGGGTCGCAACGGCAGCCCAGACGTCGAGCTGTTCATCCGTCAGGACGAGGGACGCAGGAGGGGTGGGCACGGCTCAAGGCTACGGTACGACCGGCCCTCGGTCGACTTGCCTGAGCAAGCATCGTCGCCTAGATTGACTTGCTCAAGCAAGTCAAAACAGCAGGAGGAACCATGGATCTCCGTCTCGACGGCACGACAGCCCTCGTCACCGGCTCGACCCAGGGCATCGGGTACGCCGTAGCGGCGGCATTGGCGGAAGAGGGTGCCCACGTGATCGTGAACGGGCGGGACGAGGCGCGGGTCGTCGTCGCCGTCGACCGTCTGCGCGCCGCCCACCCGGGCGGTGCCGTCGAGGGGTTCGCGGCCGACCTCGCCGAGCCCGCCGACCTGGCGCGGCTGCTCGACGCGCTCGACGGCCGCGGCGGCGTCGACGTCCTGGTGAACAACGTGGGCCTCTTCGGACTGGACGCGTTCGATTCCGCGACCGACGCCGACTGGGCCCGGTACCTCGAGGTGAACCTGATGAGCGGCGTGCGCCTGTCGAGGCGCCTACTCGGCGGGATGCTCGAGCGGGGCCGGGGTCGCATCGTCTTCGTCGGCAGCGAGTCCGGAGTCGACGTGCCGGGCGACATGATCCCCTACGGCGTGACCAAGGCCGCGACGATCGCCCTCGGCAACGGGCTCGCCAAGCTCACCCGGGGAACGGGCGTCACGGTCAACACCGTGCTCGGCGGGCCCACCTGGTCGGAGGGGGTCGCCGCGGCCGTCGGGAAGGTCGCGGCCGCCCAGGGCGTCCCCGTCGAGCAGCTGAAGGAGGCACTGGTCGCGCAGCGAGGGGCGTCCCTGCTCCAGCGCTTCATCGACCCAGACGAGATCGCCTCGCTCGTCGCCTACCTCTTGAGCCCGCGGGCGTCGGCGACGAACGGTGCCGCGCTGCGTGCCGACGGCGGGGTGCTGCCCGGCCTGCTGTGATGCGCTTCGGGCGGCATTCCGCATCCGCCCGAGGACGTTGCGACCTAGAACCGGAGGAACGACCTAACGCGACGCGGTTAGGAGATTGATAGTGAATGTTGCCGGTTGTCGGCTTACCCGGTAGCCCGACTCGATTCTGGCGAGAAGGTCCCCCTCGCGATGCAGGACTTCTGGAGCCATAACGGCCATCGCGACCCTGTTCAGAGGCACGTTTCTACGTGGAAGAAAGCGCGCGGCCAGGATCTGGCAGGGCAAAGGACGTTTTTACCCACCCCTGGGGAGGCTGGCATCTGTCCAATGCCGCATTGTGCGCTGATACTGCCTAGCGCCAGGCCCTCTCCTCCGAAATAGGGAAGGTCTAGAGAAGTCCTGACTGCTGTGCGACCCTGTCAACGTCGACAAAGGCAAAGACGACTTTCCCAGGGGGGCAAACGTGACTGGAATTCCCATTCGTGTATTCGTGAGCTATGCGCACGGTGATGACGACGACTTTAAATTTATTGACCCTTTCGTGAGCAAGCTGCGTGCTCTTGCCAAGGTGAAATCTGCTCGACCGCTCGAGGTTTTTGTTGATCGCGAGGGCATCGGTTGGGGTGAGGATTGGAGGGAGAGACTTGAACAAGAGGTGCAAAATGCTAGCGTCTTCCTCCCCTTCGTCACGCCTCTGTATATCGAAAGGGAAGTCTGCCGTGATGAGTTCTTAACCTTTCAAGCCGAAGCAAAGTCCCTCGGAGTGACCGGCCTAATTCTCCCCGTTGTTCCGCTCCACTCGCCTGCCATCAGTAAGGACAGCGAGGATGAAATTGCGAGATACGCTGCCGAAAAGCAGTATGAACTGCTCGAGGCGGGATTGCTCGCAGGCTTCGAATCCGCAACATGGCTCACAGTTATGGCGCGTATTGCTGATCGACTTCTTGACGCTGTCGCCAAAAGCGAGGCCATTCTGGCTCAGCCCACCCGGGAGCCTTCGGGTAGTGAACCGGGCCCAGTCCAGTCCGAATCGCGTGGTGAAGGGGAGACACGGGGGCCCACGAGTACGTCGGGCATGGATCTGGGCGGGGAGTTAAGCTTGGACGAGCCTGGTCTCATGGACCTGATGGCAGATATGGGCGACACCATTGATTCGCTAAATGTCCACGCGCAAGCTCTAACTCCGGCTCTAACCGAATTCGGGACAATCGCAGCAAGCCCCGAGGTTGCACCGCCTACGACTCCTCAAGGTATGCAGGCATGGTCCATTCGCCTAAGCAGGGCTTTCCAGAATCCCTCTGACAAAATCGAAATACACGGTCTTGCAATGTATGAAGACCTCAAGCACTTTGACCAGCTTTTGAAGAGCATGAAAAAGGTGGCGGCTAGTTCAGGTTCAATGGAGCTGAACAACACTGTCAACGATAACGTTTCGACTCTTCTCGACAAGTTTGGGGATCTCAGTAATGTTGCCGACGGTATGGAAGAGTTGATGTCGAAATTTATTCCACTCGAATCCTTCTCCGCAGCTATCAGGAATTCTTTGCGACCGGCCCGCCGGGGCCTGACCGCAGTGCGAGACACGGTTCGACTAACCGAAACCATGCGGAGCCAGCGGTAATAATTCGCTAGCGCAGGCGCGTCGAAAAGTCGATGTCGACAAACTGCAGACAGGCAGAGGAAGGCATACGCCTCCTGGACTACTGGGTCTCAGAAAACAGAATTTTTCGAGCCATCGCCTCCTGCCAGGGATCGGGTCAGCGTCCAGGGGATGGGGCGGGGGTGGGTGCGGCGACGGCAGGACGCACAGGGTCCTGATGGTGTTCAATCAGGCATCATCAGCTATCGCCGCGTCAGCTGCCGTCGACGACCGCCGTGCGGTCTCCTAGCCGGCGGACGACGCCGTCCTGGGTCACGACGACCAGGTGCTGCCCCCAGAACTGGTAGGTCAGCACGTCGTCGCCGGACGTCCGCCACAGCTCTCGGTGGCTGGAGCGGTCGAGGGCGACGACGGCCAACCGCCCGTCGACCCCGAATGTCTGCTGGTAGACGGTCGTGCGCCCCTGGGCCAACGGTGCCGAGTACCCCGGCAGGGTCGCCTCGAAGACCACGCGCCCGTCGCCCGCGTCGAACGTCGTCACGGTCGAGGTCTCGTCGCCGAAGTCGCTGGACGGTGAGACGGTGACCTGCACGTCGTCGAAGGCGGAGCTCGGCGAGGGGTTCCACCCCGACTGCACCGTCTGTCCGCGGGCGACCGGGACCGTGGTCGACCACACGGTCTCGCCGGTCGAGGGCGACAGGCAGGTGACCGCGCTCCGACCCACGGGTCCGTCCGCGTCGGCGGTGCCGCCCGCGTCGGTGTCGCCCGCGTCGTCGGAGCCCCTCGGCCCGGCGACCACCGGGTCGCCGCTCACGACGGGGGCCGTGACCGTGACGCACCGGTCCGACACGATCAACGAGGCGTCGCCCGACAGGTCGGCGGACCAGTCCACGGTGCCCGGCCGGTCCTGCGAGAAGGCGACGAGCTGCTGCCCGGAGGGGGCGGCGAGCGTCACGACGACGTGGTCGCCGGCCGCCTCGGGCCAGCCGTAGGTGTCGTCGTCGATCGGCAGGCGGTGCACGTCACCGGTGGCGGCGTCGATCACCCGTGATCCGTCGCCGGCCGTCGTCAGCACGTAGAACTCGTCGTCGACGAGCCTCACGGTGGCCTGCGACGGTTCGTCGGCTCGCCACGACACGGCGTCGGGGGCGTCGAGGGCACGGAGCTCGTACCCCGTCACGTCGCCCTCCTCGGTGGTCGGACCCGAGCCGTCGGGCCCGAACCTCGTCCGGGGCTGGTGCGAGACGAGGACGGTCGTCGACGAGACCTCCTCGATGCGCGTCACCTGGTCGGGATCGGACGACTCGACCGCCGCCGACCAGTCGGTGACCTCGCCCGTCCGCAGGTCCAGCCGGGCCAGGGTCGAACCCGCGTCGACCTCGACGACCAGGGTGGCGGTTCGTCCGTCGGCGTCCGGCGTCAACCGGACCGACCGCACCACCCGCCCCAGGGCCGTGGCCACGTTCGCGCTCCACACCACGTCACCGGTGTCGCCGTCGACCCGGGCCAGGCGCCCTCCGGCACCTCCGCAGCGGTCGGACTGCTCGGCCGACTGGGCGGTGACGAGCGCGTCGTCGCCGACCATCCCGGCGAACGCGTAGTAGGCGCACCCCGAGGGCATGCCGGGCGTGGCCGCACCGGCCAGGTCGGTCCGCCAGACGGACGCCGTGGGCTCGGACCGCAGGTCGTCGACGAGCATCGCGGGGCGCACCGGCTCGTCGTACCGCGGCTGCATCGCGAGGCCCGCGCCGGCGACGAGCGCGGTCACCACGGCGACGGCGCCGACCGTCAGTCCGAGGCGGCGAGCCCGGGAGGCGCGGCTCCACCCCCGGCGCAGCGCACGACCCGTCCGGCGTCCGACCGCCTGCAGCGGGGGTCGCCCCGCGCGCCGTCCTGCTCCGGTGGCCTCCACCCCGTCGTACCCGTCGCGCGCATCGACGTCGGCTGCGTGCTCGTCGGGGTGACCGGTCGCGGAGGCGGGCGTCGCCGGGGAGCCGGCCCGCGCCTCCCGGGCTGCCGCCGGGCGCTCGGGACGCGTCGGCTGCCACGGTCGTCCGTCCACGATGCCCCCCTCGCCCGCCATGCTACGAGACGCGGCCGGTCCGCCGGTATGCTGGCGCGTCGTCCCCCGAGACGGGGCGACCCCATCGCCCGCACCACCCAGGAGGCAGCATGAGCACCGTCCCCAAGGCCCGGGGTCTCAGCACCCTGTGGCGCACGAAGTCGGTCGAGTCGTCGCTCGCCGACTCGACGGGGCCCGAGAACGGGCTGAAGCGCTCGCTCGGCGTCACCGACCTGACCCTCATGGGCATCGCCGTCGCGGTCGGGGCCGGCATCTTCTCGGTGGGCGCCAACGCCGCCGCGAACTTCGCGGGCCCGGGCGTGACGCTGTCGTTCATCCTCGCGGCCGTCACCTGCGGCCTGGCGATCATGTGCTACGCCGAGTTCGCCTCGACCATCCCCGTCGCGGGCAGCGCGTACACCTTCACCTACGCCACCCTCGGCGAGTTCCTGGCCTGGATCATCGGGTGGGACCTCATCCTCGAGACCCTCACCGGGGCGGCCGTGCTGGCCAAGTACTGGGGCATCTACCTCAGCACCGTGTTCTCCGGCTTCGGTCTCGACGTGCCCGACACCCTGTCGATCGGGCCGCTCGAGCTGAGCTGGGCGCCGTTCGTCATCGTCGCGTTCTTCACCGTGCTGCTCGTCCTGGGCACGCAGCTCAGCTCGCGCGTCGGCAGCGTCTTCACCGTGATCAAGGTCGCGATCGTGCTGTTCGTCATCGTCGTCGGCTTCTTCTTCGTCAAGTCGTCGAACTACACGCCCTTCGTCCCGGCGTCGCAGCCCCGCCCGGCCGGCGAGGGAGACGTCTGGACGCAGTCCCTCTTCTCGTTCGTCTCGGGTGCCGAGCCCGCGCAGTACGGCGTCTTCGGCCTGCTCGCCGGCGCCTCGCTCGTCTTCTTCGCATTCATCGGGTTCGACGTCGTCGCGACCAGCGCCGAAGAGGTCAAGAACCCGCAGAAGACCATGCCCCGCGGCATCTTCCTGGGCCTGGCCATCGTCACCGTGCTCTACGTCATGGTGTCCATCGTGCTCACCGGCATGGTGTCGTACCGCGACCTCGCCGCCGTCGAGGCCCCGACCCTGGCCACGGCCTTCGACCTGGTCGGCGTCGGCTGGGCCGCCCAGGTCATCGCCATCGGAGCCCTCATCGGCCTGACGACGGTCATCATGGTGCTGCTGCTCGGCCTCGCCCGCATCGTCTTCTCGATGGCACGCGACGGCCTGCTGCCCCGCTGGCTCGCGAAGACCTCGGCCGTCCGCAAGACGCCCGTGCGCGTCCAGGTCATCGCCGGTGTGCTCGTCGCCCTGATCGCCGGGTTCACCGACGTCGGCGTCCTGGAGGAGATGATCAACATCGGCACGCTGTCGGCCTTCGTGCTGGTCAGCATCGGCGTCATCGTGCTGCGGCGCACCCGGCCCGACCTGCCGCGGGCGTTCCGGGTGCCGCTGTCGCCCGTGCTGCCGATCCTGTCGGCGGTGCTCTGCGTCTGGCTGATGTTCAACCTGACCACGCTCACCTGGGCACGGTTCGCCGTCTGGCTCGTGGTCGGCGTCGTCGTGTACTTCGCCTACGGGCGTCGGCACTCGCGGGTCGGTCTCGGCGAGGACGCCGCCGCCCCGGCACCCGCCGTCGACGCCGGTGGCCGTCCGCACTGAGCGGCACCGCCGACCGACGGAGGACCCCGTCCCGGACGATGTGCATCCCGATCGTTCGGGGGCCGTCGTCGGGGACGGGGTCCTTCGCTGTGTGCCCGGGGTGTGACCGGCGGGGCGTGGCCGGCGGGGCCGGGCCGGGCGCGCCTCCTCGGCCTCAGGAGGCACGGTGCGGCTCAGGAGGCGCGGTGCCGGTCAGGAGGCGCGGCGCGGCGCAGGAGGCGCGGCGCCGGTCAGGAGGCGGGGGGCGTGTCGAGCGCGTCGACGGCGGCGACGACCTCGTCGACCTCGGTGCGGGTCGTGTAGTCGACGTGGACGTCGGCGAAGACGACCTTGCCGTCGCGGTCGACGACGAGGACGGTCGGGAACGGAACGTCGGCGGTCGCGTCGGCGTTGCTGTCGGCGACGTCGAATCCGAGGTCGGAGTGCACCGCACGGGCGGCCGCGACCGGCTCGGTCTGGATGCCCAGGGCCCGGACGAACACGTTGCCCGGGTCGGACAGCACCGGGAACTCGAGGCCGCCGTTCGCGACGGACCGCTCGCTGCCCTCGGGCGTCTGGGGGCTGATCGCGACCAGGGCGACGCCGCGCTCCCGCAGTTCGGGCAGCAGGTCGGCCTGGTAGGTCTTGAGCGTCAGGTTGCAGTACGGGCACCAGGCGCCGCGGTAGAAGACCAGGACGGCCGGGCCCTCACCGACGGTCTCCGACAGCGAGACCTCGTCGCCGGCGGTCGTCACGAGCGTCGCGTCCACGATCGTGTCGCCCACCCGGACGGCGGCCGCGGGGACGCCCGTGTCGCGGAGGGCCGACTGCTCGTCGTCGAAGACCTTCGTGGCCTCCGTGCCGATCTCGGCGGTGAACCCCTCGTTGAACTCGGTCACCTTGTCGGCGATGCGGGTGGGGATGGGGGAGTCGGCGTTCGACATGGGGTCCTCTCGACCGTGACGGGGTGCACCGGGTCCGGGCCGGTCACCTCGATCGAGGGTAGGCGGATGCGCGCCCGGGGGACCGCACGGGGCGGGGTGGTGTTCGCAATCGTCCGGCCGCGGCCCGGCTCGGGACCGGCCGCGCGCTCGTCCTCGACGGCCGCACGGCGCCCCGCACGGGCGTGTTGGCTGGTGCGGTGCAGACCTTCCTCCCCTACGCCGACTTCCGTGCCAGCGCCGAGGTGCTCGACGACAAACGGCTCGGCAAGCAGCGGGTCGAGACGCTCCAGGTCATGCGGGCGCTCGTCGTGCCCGGCTACGGCTGGCAGAGCCATCCGGTCACCGCGATGTGGCGGGGGTACCGGCCGGCGCTGATGGCCTACCAGGTCGAGACCTGCGCGGCCTGGGTCGCTCGGGGCTTCGCCGACACCTGCCTGGACAAGACGCTGGCCACCCTCGACGAGGTCCCCGCCGACGCGGCGGCGTTCCGCGCGGACGAGTTCGAGCTGCCTCCGTGGTTCGGTCGGGAGGACGTCCACCGCTCGCACCGGTCGAAGCTGCTGGCGAAGGCACCCGAGGCCTACGCCGCGGCGTTCGGCGACGAACCCGCCGACCTGGACTACGTCTGGCCCGTGCCGACCTCGGGCGACGCGTCGCGGTGACCGCGCGGGGTCACCGGGTGGGGTGACCGGGCGGGGTGACCGGGCGGGGTCAGGCGGCGCGCGGTGACCGGACGGGGTGATCGGGCGGGGTCAGGCGGCGCGCGGTGACCGGGCGGGGTGACCGGCGGGGTCAGGCCGCGCGCGCCTCCAGCAGGTCGAGGGCGGCGACGATCTCGTCGACCTCGGTCCGCGTCGTGTAGTCGGTGTGGACGTCGGCGAAGACGACGACCCCGTCGTGGTCGATGACGAGCACGGTGGGGAAGGGGATGTCGCCCGTCGCGTCGGCGTTGCTGTCGGCGACGTCGAACCCGAGCTGGGTGTGGACGGTGCGGGCGTCGGCGCTCGGTTCGGTGCGGATGCCGAGCGCGCCGCTCAGCACGTTGCCCGGGTCGGACAGCACGGGGAACTCGAGGCTGCCGTTCGTCACCGACGCCTCGGAGCCCTCGGGGGTCTGCGGGCTGATCGCGACGAGCGCGACGCCGCGCTCCCGCAGGCGCGGCAGCAGCTCGGCCTGGTAGGTCTTCAGCGTCAGGTTGCAGTACGGGCACCAGGCGCCGCGGTAGAAGACGAGCACGGCGGGCCCCTCGCCGACGGTCTCGGCGAGCGAGACCTCGGTGCCCTGGGGCGTCAGCAGCGTCGCCTCGACGACCGTGTCGCCGGGTCGCACGGCGTCGTCGGGTACGCCGGCCTCGCGCAGGGTGCTCTGCTCGTCGTCGAAGACCTTCGAGAAGTCGGGGCCGATCTGCGCGGTGAAGCCCTCGTTGAACTCGGTCACCTGCTCGGCGATGGTGGTGGGAGCAGGGGTGCTGGCGGTGCTGCGGGTGTCGTTGCTGGTGCTGGTGCTGGTGCTGGTGCTGGTGCTGTTGCCGGTGTCGGTGGTGGTGCGGGTGTCGGTGGTGTCGCTGTTCGACATGGTCGTCCTCTCACGCTGACGGGCTCGCCGGGTACGGCCGTCGGGTGTCGCCGATCGTAGGCACGTCGCCTCGGACCGACGCTGAGCCGCGTCACGGGGCGTCACACGCGGCCTGCTGCTCGGGCGCTCGGACCCTGTCCTGCCGATCGACCCTGCATCCCGGCGCTGCTCGGCCGCCGACCCAAGCCGCCACGATGTAAACATCCCGCCACACGATTGCGTGGCGGGATGTTTACATCGTGGCGGCGTGGCGGCGTGGCGGCGTGGCGGCCTGCCGGCGTGGCGGTCGGGCAGGCGACCGTCAGCTCTGGCAGTGAGGGCACCAGTAGGTGTCGCGCAGCTCGAGTTCGCTCTCGCCGAGCTCGCCCCTCTTGATCTTGGTGCCGCAGCGCAGGCACGGTTTGCCCGCCCGGCCGTAGACCCAGTCGGTCGTGCCGCGGAGGTTGCCGGTCGTCGTGCGGTCGACGCGGTCTTTGTTGGCCTGGATCAGCCGGTGCGCGAGGTCGATCATCTTGGGTCGGTTCTCGACCTCGCCGACGGGACGGGTCGGGAGCACGCCCCTCAGGAAGCAGAGCTCGTTGCGGTACACGTTGCCGACACCCGCCAGCACCCGCTGGTCGAGCAGGGCGAGCCCGACCTCGCGGGACGGGTCGGCCTCGAGGTTGGCGAGGGCGCGCGCGGCGTCCCAGTCGGGGCCGAGGAGGTCGGGGCCGAGGTACGAGACCACGCTGTCGTCGTCGTCGCGGGCCACGAGCTCGACGATGCCGAGGTCGAACCCGACGGCGACCCAGTCGGCGGTCTCGAGCACGACGCGCGCCTGGTAGGCCGGACGTCTCCACTTCGTGCCGTGCCGGTAGACGTGCCACGAGCCCTCCATCTTGAGGTGCGTGTGCAGCGTCAGGTCGCCGATGTGGTGCAGCAGGTGCTTGCCGCGGGCGATCACGTCGTCGATCACCTCACCGCTGAGGTCGACGGTCGCGAACGCCGGCACCCGGAAGTCGCTGGCGGTGAGCGTCTGGCCGTGCAGGACCGCGTCGAGGTTCTTGGCGGCGCGGTAGACGGTGTCTCCTTCGGGCATCGGTCAGGCCCTCAGCCGGATGCCGCTCGGCGTCGGTGCGAATCCCGCGTCGCGCAGGGCGTCGCCGAGCGCGGTGCCCAGCACGAACTCGCCGTCGACCCGTTCGACCGCGAGCTTGCCGATGCGGTTGCGCACGGTGGCGGCCAGCGAACCCGCGGCCAGGGCGAGCTCGCGCTCGTCCGGCTCACCGAAGGTCAGCACCGTCTTGCCGCCGCGCTCCACGTAGACGACGAGCCGCCCGTCGACGAGCACCACGAGCGAACCGGCCTTGCGCCCCGGGCGGTGACCGGACTTCTTCTTGCCGCCCGCGCCTCCTGGGGTGTCGCTCGTCGCACGGTCGTCGCCCCCTGAGGAGGCGCGGGTCGAGCCGGCGGCGGAGCCCGCCTCGGCGCGCTCCCCGGCTCCGGTCGCCGTGGTCGCCGCCGCCGCGGTGGCGGCTCGTGCCGCCGCGCTCGCCACGGCCGCGGCCTCGTCGGCGGAGGCGCCGTCGAGCGTCTGCCCGGGCCAGGGCAGGGCCGCCCCGTAGGGGTTCGCCGGGTCGGTGGCGGCCAGGGTCACCACGGGTACGTCGCGCTGACGACCCGCGGCGACGAGGGTGTCGTCGTCGCGGCGGTCGCCCTCGTCGCGCACGAACGACCGCAGGCGGTCGACCGTGGGCCCGGTCGCGAACTGGGCCGCCCCGAGGCCCTCGACGAAGTAGCCCCGTCGGGCCCGCCCCGTCTCTTCGAAGCCGCTGAGCACCTTGTAGGCCGTCGAGAAGCCGCCGCGGACGCCCTCGTTGACGACCGCGCCGCGGGTGACGACGCCGTGCCGTTCGAGGAGGATCTCGGCCGTCGCGGCGGCACGCACGGTGCCGTCGGGTTCGGCCAGCGGCAGCAGCGACCAGCGGCCGCCGACGGTGGGCGGGCCCGCCTGTCGAGGCATGGCGACCCGGCCGCGGCTGCGGTACGACGAGCGCGACCGCGTCGGGGTGCGCGGCCTCGGCGTGCGTCCGCCGCCCACCTGGGTGCGCAGGGGCGCGAACGTGTCGTTGGTGATCTGCCCGGCCCAGACGAGCTGCCAGATCGCGGTGACCAGGGCGTCGTCGTCGGTGCTGCCCACGGCGTCCGACAACTGGCGGAAGAAGTACGCCCCGCCACCGGCCAGGGCCGCCAGCACCTCGCGTTGCAGGTCGTCGGTCTCGGCTCCGGACGGCTCGGGCAGGGTGACCTGGGCGCCGTCGGCGAGGTGCAGGCTGACCCAGCCGTCGTTGCCGGGCAGGGTGCCGGTGCCGGACCAGATGACGTCGCCGGTGGCCGTGAGCTCGTCGAGCATCGACGGGTTGTAGTCGGTCACGCGCGCCGGCAGGATCAGGGACTCCCAGGCCGAGGCGGGCAGCGAGACCCCGCTGAGCTGGTCGACGACCTGCACGACGCCGTCGAGGCCGCGCAGCCCCGACCCCTTGAGCCCGGTGGCGACGTGCTGCCAGGCGGGCAGGAAACGCCCGAGCGTCTCGGGGGCGACGGGCTCGACCTCGTGCCGGAGCGCGGCCAGCGACTTGCCGCGCAGTCGGCGCAGCACCTCGGAGTCGCACCACTCGCTGCCCTGCTGCCGGGGGCGGAACTCGCCCTCGACGACGCGACGCTGGGTGGCGAGCTTCCGCAGGGTGTCCATCACGACGGCGGTGCCGAGGCCGAGACGGTCGGCCACCATGGCGGGAGTGAAGGGGCCGTGGGTGCGGGCGAACCGACCGATGAGGTCGCCCAGCGGGTCGTCGACCGGTTCGACGAAGGCGGTCGGCACGCCGATCGGCAGAGCGACGCCGAGGGCGTCCCGGAGGCGCGAGGCGTCCTCGATGCCGGCCCAGCGCACCGTGCCGGCGTGGGTGAAGCGCAGGACGCGGTTCGACCAGGCGAGGTCGGTCAGGGCGGTCTCGAGCGCGCGGTGGGCGTCGTCGCGGGCGGCCACGTCGCCGGCGACGAGGGTCGCCGCGAGCCAGCTGCGGTCGATGATCTCGTCGGTGGTCAGCGGGCCGAGCAGACGCAACAGGTCGACGACACCCTCGATGTCGCGGGCCCGGCGGTCGGGGGCGAGGCGCTGCAGTTCGAGCTCGTGCTGGTCGATGACGTCGGCGTCGAGCAGCTCGCGCAGCTCGGCCCGGCCGAGCAGCTCTTGCAACAGGCTCGAGTCGAGCGACAGGGCGGCCGCACGACGCTCGGCGAGCGGCGAGTCGCCCTCGTACATGAAGGCCGCGACGTAGCCGAAGAGCAGCGACCGGGCGAAGGGCGAGGGCACCTCGGTCTCGGTCTCGACGATGCGCACGGTGCGGCTGGCGAGGTCGCGGGTGAGGCTCATCAGGGCCGGCAGGTCGTAGACGTCCTGCAGCACCTCGCGCACGGCCTCGAGCACGATCGGGAACTGCGGGTACTTGCGGGCCACGTCGAGCAGCTGCGACGAGCGCTGACGCTGCTGCCAGAGCGGCGACCGCTTGCCGGGGTTGTACCGGGGCAGCAGCAGGGCCCGGGCGGCGCACTCGCGGAAGCGTGACGAGAACAGGGCGGAGCCGCCGACCTCTTCGGTGACGATCTCGTCGAGGTCGTCGAGCTCGAACGAGAACAGCTCGGCCCCGGGAGGCTCGGCGTCGGTGTCGGGGATGCGTACGACGATGCCGTCGTCGGCAGCCATGGCCCCGCCGTCGACCCCGAGCTGGTCGCGGATGCGGGCCGAGACCGCCAGTGCCCACGGCGCGTGCACCTGCATGCCGTAGGGGGAGTGCAGGATGAGGCGCCAGTCGCCGAGCTCGTCGCGGAAGCGCTCGACCACGAGGGTGGTGTCGGTCGGCACGTACGACGTGGCGGCCTTCTGCTCGCCGAGGAACGCGATGAGGTTGCGTGCCGCCCGCTCGTCGAGCCCACCGGCGGCGACGCGCGTGGTGGCGTCGGCCTCGCTCGAGTTCGACAGCTCGCGGACGTAGCCGCCGATGGCCTTGCCGAGCTCGGCCGGGCGGCCGATGCCGTCGCCCTTCCAGAAGGGGACGCGACCGGGCTGGCCGTAGGCGGGCGAGACGAGCACGCGGTCGTGCGTGATGTCCTCGATGCGCCAGCTCGTGGCCCCGAGGGCGAACACGTCGCCGACCCGGGACTCGTAGACCATCTCTTCGTCGAGTTCGCCGACGCGGGCGGCCTTCTCGCCGACCATGAAGACGCCGAACAGTCCCCGGTCGGGGATGGTGCCCCCGCTCGTCACCGCGAGGCGTTGGGCCCCGGGGCGCCCGGTCAGGGTGCCGTGCACGCGGTCCCAGACGATGCGGGGTCGCAGCTCGGCGAACTCGTCGGAGGGGTACTTGCCGCTGAGCAGGTCGAGGGTGGCGTCGAAGGCGGAGCGCGGCAGGGTGGCGAAGGGGGCGCTGCGGCGCACGGTGTCGAACCAGGCGTCGGCGTCGAGTTCGTCGAGCGCGACGGCCGCGACGGTCTGCTGGGCCAGCACGTCGAGCGGGTTGGTCGGCACGCGCAGCTCTTCGATGAGCCCGGCGACCATGCGCTCGGCGGCGACGGCGGAGTGGATCAGGTCGGCCCGGTGCTTGGGGAACAGGACGCCGCGGGAGGTCTCGCCGACCTGGTGCCCGGCACGGCCGACGCGTTGCAGGCCGCTGGCGACCGACGGCGGCGACTCGACCTGGATGACCAGGTCGACCGCACCCATGTCGATGCCGAGCTCGAGCGAGCTCGTGGCGACGACACAGCGCAGTCGGCCGCTCTTGAGGTCGTCCTCGATGAGGGCGCGTTGGTCTTTCGACACCGAGCCGTGGTGGGCCCGGGCGAGCAGGGGATCGCTGCCGGCGGTCTGCCCCGAACCGCCCATGAGCTGGGCCGGCGCCCCGCCGCCGACGGCCGGGTTGCGCTGCGCGGCGGGTGCCGGGGCGAAGGGGTCGACGGCGTCGGCGGCCGCGTCGTCGCCGACCGGGCCGGCGGTGACCAGCTGGCCCCGCGCCTCCTCGGTGGCACGCTCGGCGGCCTCGAGGTCGCCGCCCTGGCGTTCGATCCAGATGTCGTTGAGGCGAGCCGTGAGGCGTTCGGCCAGGCGGCGCGAGTTCGAGAAGACGATGGTCGAGCGGTGCGCGGCGATCAGGTCGACGATGCCCTCTTCGACGTGGGGCCAGATGGAGCCCTGCGGCGCGGCGCCGGCGGCCGAGCCCTCGAGTGGGGCGGCGGTGCCGAGCTCGGTCATGTCGTCGACCGGGACGACGACCCGCAGGTCGAACTTCTTGTCGGCGCGGGGGTTGACGATGGTGACCGGTGCCGGGCCGGCGAGGAACCGCGCGACCTCTTCGGGCGGGCGGACGGTCGCGCTGAGCCCGATGCGCTGGGCGGGTTTCTCGAGCAGGGCGTCGAGGCGCTCGAGCGAGAGGGCCAGGTGGGCACCGCGCTTCGTCGAGGCGACGGCGTGGACCTCGTCGATGATGACCGTCTGCACGCCCTTGAGGGTCTCGCGCGCTTGCGACGTGAGCATGAGGTAGAGCGACTCGGGGGTCGTGATGAGGATGTCGGTCGGCGTGCGGGCGAGACGGCCGCGGTCGCTCGAACTCGTGTCGCCGGAGCGCACGCCCACCGTGATGTCGGGAGCCTCGGTGCCCAGGCGTCGAGCGGTCTGGGTGATGCCCACCAGCGGTGAACGGAGGTTGCGTTCGACGTCGACGCCGAGCGCCTTGAGCGGCGAGATGTAGAGGACCCGGGTGCGGTGCAGCTTCTCGTCGGGCGGGGGTGACGAGGCCAACGAGTCGATCGACCAGAGGAACGACGCGAGCGTCTTGCCCGACCCGGTCGGCGCGATGACGAGGGCGTGGTCGCCCTGGCTGATGGCCGTCCAGGCGCCTTCTTGAGCCCTGGTCGGCGCGGCGAACGCCCCCCGGAACCACTCACGGGTCGCGGGGGAGAAGCGGTCGAGCACGTCGGTCATCGTTGCCATCCTGCTCTGCACCACCGACATTCCGCCGAGACGTCACGACGTGCCGCTCACGACCGGAGGGGCGAGGCGGGTCGTGACGTCTCGCCGACCGTGTCGGTCGCCCCGGCTACGGTGGGCGCATGCCGAACCTGCTCCACCTCGACTCGTCCGCCGACCTCACGACGAGCCGCTCACGCGCGATCACCGCGGCGTTCGCCGACGCCTGGCGCGACCTCGGCGCCGACCACACGGTCACCCGGCGCGACCTGCACGTCGACCCGCTGCCCCACCTGAGCGACAGCTCGTTGCACTGGCCGCCGCGGCTCCGGCAGCCGGGCGACGCCCCCGATCCCGCCCACGAGGCCCTGCAGCAGGCCCTGATCGCCGAGCTCGTCGCCGCCGACGTCGTCCTGATCGGTGCCCCGCTCTACAACTACTCGCTGCCCTCGACGCTCAAGGCCTGGGTCGACAACGTCCACCTGCCCGGCGTCACCGCGCCCTTCGACGGCGACGACCAGCAGCCGATGCTCGGACGACCCGCGGTCGTGGTGACCAGCCGCGGCGGCGCCTACGACGACGGCACGCCCACGGCCGGCTGGGACCACGCCACCCCGGTCCTCGAGATCGTCCTGGGGGCCACGCTCGGCATGCGCGTCGAGACGATCGCCACGAACCTCACGCTCAGCGACCGGCTGCCGATGCCCGAGGCCGCCCGCGAGCGAGCGACGCGCGAACTGCGAGAGGCGAAGGAGGCGGCGGTCGCCTCGGCTCGTCGCCTCGGGTGACCGTGTCGTCGCGTCGACGAGGCGGTCGTCGGGCCGGGGCCGCACGCCGCGTGAAGTCGGTCGTCGCGCGCGTGTTCGGCATGCTGGCCGCGGCTCTCGCGATCGTCGGGCTCGTCCGGCTCCTGCAGGGGCAGGCCGGGTTCGGGGCGGCGTTCCTCTTCGCGGCGTTCGTCTCGGTCGTCGTCGCCTACGCGCTGGTCCGCAGCGTGAACGCGTCGCGCCGCTGAGCCCTCGCAGTCTGGGCGGGTCGACGTGCGGCGTGGCTAGGCTCGACGGCATGCAGAGCCGCACCCTCGGAACCCGTTCACCCTTCCTCGCCGACCGTCCTGTCTCGGTCATCGGTCTCGGCACCTGGCAGCTCGGTGCCGACTGGGGCGACGTCAGCGAGAGCGACGCGCTCGACGTGCTGGGCGCCTCCGTCGAGTCCGGGGTGACCTTCTTCGACACCGCCGACGTGTACGGCGACGGGCGCAGCGAGCAGATCATCGGGCGCTTCCGTGCGTCGAACCCCGACGTGCCCCTCACGGTCGCGACGAAGATGGGCCGTCGGCTCGACCAGGTGCCGTCGAACTACGTCCGCGACAACTTCGTGGCGTGGACCGACCGCTCGCGTCGCAACCTCGGCGTCGACACGCTCGACCTGGTGCAGCTGCACTGCCCGCCCACCCCCGTCTTCGAGAGCGATGCGGTCTACGACGCCCTCGACGAGCTGGTCGAGAACGGTGCGATCCGTGCCTACGGCGTCAGCGTCGAGGAGACCGCCCAGGCCCTGACCGCCATCGCCCGACCGAACCTCGCGACCGTGCAGATCATCTTCAACGCGTTCCGTCTCAAGCCCCTCGACGAGGTGCTGCCGGCCGCACGACGGGCCGGCGTCGGCATCATCGCGCGCGTCCCCCTCGCCAGCGGACTGCTGTCGGGCAAGTACACGACCGAGACGACGTTCGCCGAGAACGACCACCGCACGTACAACCGTCACGGCGAGGCCTTCGACCAGGGCGAGACCTTCAGCGGTGTCGACTTCGAGCAGGGCGTCGCCGCCGCGCAGGAGTTCGCCGCGGCCGTCCCCGACGGCGTCACCGTGCCGCAGGCCGCCCTCGCCTGGATCGTCGAGCAGCCGGGCGTCAGCACGGTCATCCCGGGAGCGCGCAACGTCGCGCAGGCCACGGCGAACGCCGCGGCCGGCAGCGTCGGCGAGCTCGACGACGGGCTCGACAGCGAGGTCGTCCGCATCTACGACCAGTACTTCCGCGAGGCCGTCCACCCCCGCTGGTAGAGCGGGTGCCGGCGGGCCGGCCCGGGGTCAGCGCCCGCGCGGTGCCGACACGAGTCGGCCCAGCAGTGCGACGCCCGACCCGATGAGCAGCCCGCCGACGACGTCGGACGTCCAGTGCGCCCCCACGTGGAGGCGCGACCACGAGACCGCACCGGCCAGCGGCAACAGGGCTGCCGCGGCTCCCGGCGACTCGATCGCGACGCCCGTCACGAAGCCGGCGGCGCAGGCCGCGTGGCCGGACGGGAACGACGCGGACAGCGGCTGGCTGCGCAGACGTCGCTCGATCGGGACGTCGTCGATCAGGGGCCGGTTGCCGCCGAAGATGCGCTTGCCGACGATGTTCGCCATGGCACTGGCGAAACCGAGCGACAGGGTGCCCCGCACCGCGGCACGACGCTGGCCGACGAGGGCGAGTCCTGCGGCGACCGCGGCCCACAACAGTCCGTGGTCGGCGAAGTGGCTGAGGCGGCTGAGGTTGCGGTCGACGACCGGCACTCCCCTGACCGAGTTGATGCGTTTCGCGGCCCGTCGGTCGGCGCGCAGCACCCAGGCGGGCAGGACCTGACGGGGAGTCTCGGAAGGCAGTGGCAGCAGGGGCACGCGACCACCGTATCTTTCCCCGGGGGTGGTGCCGCGCCTCCTCGGTTCCTCTCGTCGCTCCGCGCCGCCGACGTCACCCCCGACCGGGGTACAAGCTGGGCCGGCGCGCCCACTCCGCCGCGTACACCGGGGGCATGGCAGACAACATGTACACCCCGCAGAACCCCGTCACCCAGTACCCCCAGCCTCCGTTCGAGCACCAGCAGCAGAGCGCTCCCGGCGACGTCCACGCCATGAAGCCAGAGCCCGACCACGGCGAGACCAGCTACGTCGGCAGCGGTCGCCTCGCCGGTCGCAAGGCCCTCGTCACCGGTGCCGACAGCGGCATCGGCCGCGCGACGGCCATCGCCTTCGCCCGCGAGGGTGCCGACGTCGCGCTGAGCTACCTCGCCGAGGAGCAGTCCCAGGCCGAGGAGGTCGCCGCACTCGTCCGCGAGGCCGGTCGCACCGCCGTGCTGTTGCCCGGCGACCTGCAGGTCGAGCAGACCAACGTCGACGTCGTCGAGAAGACGGTCGCCGAGCTCGGCGGCCTCGACATCCTGGCGATCATCGCCGGCGTCATGCCGACCGTCAGCAGCATCGACGACTTCGAGACCGAGACGCTCGACCACGTCCTCAAGGCCAACATCTACCCGCTGTTCTGGTTGACCAAGGCCGCCTCGACGCACCTGAAGCCGGGGGCCTCGATCATCACGACCTCGTCGATCCAGGGCTTCCAGCCCTCGCCCGACCTCGCCGAGTACGCCGTGTCGAAGGCCGGCATCGCCAACTGGACCCGCGCCATGGCCCAGCAGCTGGCCGAACGCGGCATCCGCGTCAACGGCGTCGCGCCCGGCCCCGTCTGGACGCCGCTGCAGCCCGCCTTCGTGCCGAACGAGAAGATCGAGAGCTTCGGCTCGGAGGCCGCCTACGGCCGCCCGGGCCAGGCCGTCGAGCTCGCCCCGTCGTTCGTCTTCCTGGCGAGCCAGGAGTCGAGCTACATCAGCGGCGAGACCATCGCCGTGACGGGTGGCACGCCGATCCACTGATCACCCTCCGCCCTCGAGGACGCCGTCGAGTGGACGGGGCCCCGCGACGCCACGCGGTGCCCCGTTCGCTGGGCGGCGTCCTCGCGCGCGAGGCTGGCGAGGCGGGCGAGGTGACCGCCCAGTCCGCACCGGCGGGCGTGGGTCTACCCGGCCCGCACCGGCGGGCGTGGTCCACACGGCCCGCACCTGCGGGGCAGGTCCGACAGGCCCGCATCGCCCGGCCCGTCCGTGCCCGGCTCAGGGGTGCCGCACGCCCTCGCCCGCGATCACGGCCCGGTACCCCTCGCGGAAGGTCGGGTACTCGAAGGTGAATCCCGTGCCGCGTAGTCGTGCGTTCGACAACCGCTTGTCGCCGCCCGCCTGACGACCCCGAGGAGGCGCGCTCGGCGGCACGGGCGACCCCAGTTCGTCGGCCACGAACGCCAGCACGTCGTCGAGCCTCGACGGCTCGTCGTCGACCCCCACGTACAGGACGTCGGTCGGCGCCGAGGTGGTGGTGAGGTGCACGATCGCGGCCGCCGCGTCGTCACGGTGGATGCGGTTCGTGTGGGGAGAGCTGCCGGCCGGCTCGGCCAGCCGCGCTTCTCCGTCGCGCACCTGGGTGATCAGTCGCTCCCGGCCCGGGCCGTAGATGCCGCCGAGGCGCAGGACGATGCCGTCGGGACGACGTGCGTGCAGCAGGGCCTCGGCCTCGAGGATGACCTCGGCCGTGGGGGAGGCCCCGGTCGCCGGGGTGGTCTCGTCGACGACGCTGCCGTCGTCGACGTCGTACACGGCGGTCGACGAGACGAACAGCACCCGGGCGTCGGAGGCCCCCGCCTCGTCGAGCGCGTCGAGGACGTTCCGCAGGCCGTCGACGTAGGACGCCCGGTAGGTGTCGACGTCGCGGGACCCGGCCGAGAGGGCGACGACGACGATCTCGGTGTCGGCGGGCAGCGTGGGCCGGGTGGCGCCGAGGTCGATCGACACGCCGTCGATCGACGCGGGCAGCTTCTCGGCCGAGCGACGAAGCCCGAGGACGTGGTGCCCCAGGGCGGCGAAGCGCAGGGCCGCCTCGGTGCCGAGGTCGCCGCAGCCGGCGAGGACGACGGTCATCGGCTCGCCTCGTCAGGCGAGGGCGTCGACTCGGACGCGAAGCGGTCGGTCGCCGCGATGAGCGCGTCGAGGATGCCCGGCTCGTCGAACGAGTGGCCGGCGTCGTCGACCAGGACGAACTCGGCGTCGGGCAGGGCGGCGTGCAGGTCGAAGGCCGTCGTCGCCGGTGTGCACAGGTCGTAGCGGCCCTGCACGATCACCGTCGGAATGTGCGAGACGAGGTGTGCGTCGCGGATCAGCTGGCCCTCGTCGAGGAAGCCGCGGTGGACGAAGTAGTGGTTCTCGATGCGGGCGAAGGCCAGCGCGAACGCCGGGTCGGAGTACCGCTCGACCAGGTCGGGGCGGGGCAGCAGGGTGATCGCCGAGGCCTCCCACGACGACCAGGCCACGGCGGCGGGCCCGTGGACGGCAGGGTCGGGATCGGCGAGGAGTCGCGCATAGGCCTCGATCAGCCCGCCGGGGCGCCGCTCGTCGGGGGGCACCGGGGCGAGGTAGCCCTGCCACCGGTCGGGCAGGACGTTCGACGCCGCGCCCTCGTAGAACCAGTCGAGCTCGCTCTGGCGCAGGGTGAAGATGCCGCGCAGCACGAGCTCGGTGACGCGGTCGGGGTGGGTCTCGGCGTAGGCGAGCGCGAGGGTCGAGCCCCACGAGCCGCCGAACACCTGCCAGCGGTCGATGCCCAGGTGCTCGCGCAGGGTCTCGAGGTCGGCCACGAGGTGGCGGGTCGTGTTCGTCGAGAGGTCGGTGCCGAACGTGCCGGCGTGGGGTGTGCTGCGACCCGCCCCACGTTGGTCGAGCAGCACGATGCGGTACCGGTCGGGGTCGAACAGGCGGCGGTGCGCGGGTGACGACCCGCTGCCGGGCCCGCCGTGCAGGAAGACCACCGGCTTGCCGTCGGGGTCGCCGCATTCTTCCCACCAGACCTGCTGGCCGTCGCCGACGTCGAGCAGGCCGGAGTCGTGGGGTTCGATCTCGGGGTAGAGCTGGCGCATGCGGACGAGCGTAGCCGTGGGAGCCGACACCGGCAGGGGAGGCGCGGCGCCTGGGGGCGACGACCCGCGCCTCCTCGTCCGGGGAGGAGCCGTCGCCCGACGGACGGTCGCGGACGGGCTCAGAGGCGGGCGACGGTCAGGTCGTCCTCGACGCCGTCGAACCAGCGATCGAGCACGGCCCGGAACTCGGGTTCGGCCGGGTCGGCCCGTGCGAACAGGGTCATCGACGAGCGCAGCTTGAGGCCGTCGATCCCGCCCATCAGCTCGCCGGCGCTCGCGGCGTCCGCCCGGGCCGCGACGCCCGCCGCCTCGCGCAGGCGCGGGCCGAGCAGGGGATGGGCGAGGTAGGCCCGCGCCTCGTCGAGCGATCGGATCGCGTAGGTGCGGTCCATGCCGCTGCGGCCGAGGCCGGCGATCTGCGGGAAGACGAACCACATCCAGTGCGAGGTCTTCCGCCCGCGGCGCAGCTCGGCCAGGGCCTGGTCGTGGGTGCCGCTGGCGTCCTGCGCGTCGACGTACCGTCCGAGGTCGAAGGGGTCGCTCATCGCCCCGTTCTACGCGCAGCGGGTCGTGCCGTCTCCCCCCTGGCGCGGAGGCCGAGGACGGCGCTACCCTGGTCGGCTGCCCTGCCGGGCGGCGGACCACGTCCCCGCCTCGACCCCGGAGCCCCCGTGACCGACATCGTGATCGACGAGATCGTCGTGCCCGACACCCTCGAGCCCCGTTCCGACGCCGGAGCCGACGCCGATGCCGGCCACGACGCCGACGCCGACGCCGACCGCGCCGACCGCGCTGGCCACACCGCACGCGTCGCCGCCTACGTCGAGGCCATCGGCCTCGAGAACGCCGTCCAGGCCGAGGTGCTCGGCTTCGGCGACCTAGACTTCGGCCCGGCCGAACAGCTGCCGCAGTGGCACGACCGGTTCTCGCCGCGGCGGCTGTTCGTGGTGCGGTCCGGTGGTCGCATCGTCGGCCAGGCCACCTACGAGACGCTCGCCGACCCGACCGTCACGACCTGCTGGCTCTGGGTCGCCGTCGACGCCGAGCACCGCCGCCGGGGGCTCGGCACGGCCCTGCTCGACCAGGTCGAGGCCGTCGCCCGCGCGGCGGGCAGGACCGACGCGATCTCCTTCGTCGCGTCCGGCCAGGGCTCGCGCCCCGACCCGGGCGACCGCCTCGAGGCCTCGACCGGTCACGGATGGGTGCCCCGCGCCTCCTCGGAGGTCCGGTTCGCGCTCTCGCGCGGCTACGCGCTCGGCCAGGTCGAGCGCATCAGCCGCCTGCCCCTGCCGGTCGACGAGGAGGCGCTGGCCGCGATCCGCTCCGAGGCGCTCGCCGCGGCGGGGGACGAGTACCGCGTCCACACCTGGTCCGGCCCCACGCCTCCGCGCTGGCGGTCCGACGTCGCGGCGATGGCGACCGCGTTGAGCACCGACGCACCGATGGGTGACGTGCCGGAGCCCGAGGACGTCTGGACCGTCGACCGCCTGGTCGAGGCCGAGCAGCGACGCGCCGCGAGCGGGCGGGCCTCGCTGACCGCGGCGGCCGAGCACGTGCCGACCGGCCGACTCGTCGCGTGCTCCGACCTCGCGGTGCCCGACGACGCGTCGCGGCCCGCGATGCAGCAGATGACCCTCGTGCGGCGTGAGCACCGCGGGCACCGGCTGGGCTGGCTCGTCAAGGTCGCCAACCTCGACCGACTGATCGCGGAGAAGCCGGGACGCCCGTCCGTGCTGACCTTCAACGCCGAGGAGAACCGGCCCATGCTCGCGGTCAACGAGGCCGTCGGGTTCGTGCCGATCGGCGTCGAGGGAGTGTGGCACCGGCTGCTGTGAGGCGGGAGGCGGGCCTGCCGGTCGGTCGTGCCCGAGACGGGTCAGGCGACGAAGTCGGCGCTGACCTCGGCGGTGACCTCGATGTCGTCCGGGTGCAGGTCGAACGTCACGGGGCCGCCCGACGAGAACGTCGCGACGGCACGGGCCAGGCCGAACGGGCTGCCCCCACCGGGAGCGCCGGGCCGCAACCCCGGCTCGAAGACCGACTGCAGCGTCGGCCGACCGAGCCCGAGCGCCCCGGCGTAGTCGCCGGCCCGGGTGACCGCGTCGGCGATCGCAGCGACCCGCACGGCCTTCTCGACCTCGGGCCGACGGTCGTGGCTGAGCGACCACTCGATCCATTCGACGGTGACGCCCGGCTCGACGGCGACCTCGCCCACCCACGACGCCAACCGGTCGAAGTCGCTGAACCGCACGTCGACGGCGGCCCGGGTGCGGAACCGCACCACCGAGGAGGCGCGGGTCGCGTCGGCCCCGTCGCCCCGGTCGGTCGTCGCCTCGGTCTCGACCGAGACCGTGACGCTCTGTGCGCTCCACCAGGTGGCGGCCTCCTGGCGGCGCCAGGCCGTGGCCTGTTCGGTGAGGCGGGAGTGCACCGCGGCGGTGTCGCGGACGACCGCCTCGCGGTCGTCGCCGTCGAAGCCCACGGTGAGGTGGACGACGCCGCGCTCGGCACGGTGGCGGTGGGTGGCGGAACCGGACACCGAGAGCGTCGCCATCGCGCGCCTCCTTCGTTCGTCGGGTGGTGCGGGGCCGGGCGGAGCCCGTGGTCAGTCGGCGGAGCCGACCTCGCCGGCCACCACGGAGGCGCCGCCGTCGACCACGGGCGCGGCGGTGACGCGACCGATGAACGCGTTGAGGTCGTCGAGTTCTTCTTGCGAGATGCCGTGGGCCAGCCCGGGGTAGACGGTCTGCTCGGCGTCGGCGTGCGTCTCGAGCCAGGCGGACGTGCGCTCGACGGCGTCGGCCGGGATGACCTGGTCGACGTCGCCGCGACCGTAGAAGACGGCGGGGCGGGCGGCCGTGACGGCGTCGTCGCGTGCGGCCGCGCGCTCGAGCGTGGCGTTGTCGCCCGCGGCGGGGACCACGAACCCCGCGAGCACGGCCGCGAACGCGAACCGCTCGGGCGCGTGACGGAGCAGCTGCAGCGAGAGCGACCCGCCCTGCGAGAACCCGAGCAGGCTGACGGACGGATGGTGCGCCCCGAGCGAGTCGAGCCAGGCGAGCACGGCCTCGGCCGCGTCGTCGACGGCGCCCGTGTCGGGCGCACCGGGAGTCGACAGCGGGTACCACGAGAACCCGTCGCCGTGGGGCAGTGGTGCCCGCAGCGACGCGACCACGAACTGCTGCGGCAGGTAGGGGGCGAGCGCGATCAGGTCGCCCTCGTGCGAGCCCACGCCGTGCAGCAACACGAGCAGGGGACGCCCGTCACGCTCGGCCTCGACGGCGGACCACTGGACGAGGGACGGGTCGATCTGCACCATGGGCCGAGCCTAGCGACGGGTGCCGACATCGGGGCCGGTGCTGTTCGCCCGTAGCGTCACGTCACGCGATCGGGCCCCCGAGCCGGTAAGAATGGCCCATGAGCTCCGTGCGGACACCCGACCCCGACCCCAATCCCGGCTGGCTCTCGGAGGACGAGCTCTTCCAGGCGCGTCAGCACCTGCCGATCCTCTACGTCGAGGCCGTGCCCGTGCGGACCGACGGCCTCGGGGTCGTGACCGAGGTCGGGGTGCTGCTCCGCGCCTCCGACGAGGGGTCGATCTCGCGCATGCTCGTGTCGGGCCGGGTGATGTACGGCGAGAGCCTGCGCACCGCGCTGTTCCGCCACCTCGAGAAAGACCTGGGGCCGATGGCCTTCCCCCAGCTGCCGCCGTCTCCGGTGCCGTTCCAGGTCGCCGAGTACTTCCCGCTGCCCGGTTCCTCGGTCTACACCGACCCGCGTCAGCACGCGGTGTCGCTCGCGTACGTGGTGCCCGTCACGGGCACGTGCGACCCGCGGCAGGACGCCCTCGAGCTCACCTGGCTGACGCCGCACCAGGCCGCCTCCGACGAGGTCGCCGCCGAGATGGAGGGCGGGCGCGGCACCCTGCTGCGCAGCGCCCTCGCCTCCGTCGGCGCCCTGCACTAGCGGCGCTCGCAACACCCCCGACGCGGCGTGACACCCTCGGATCGCGGGGTGTCTCGCCGGTTCGGGGGTGTCGCCCAGCGCCTCTCCACAGGCGAGGAGGCGCGGGCCCCGTCCCTGACGGCGCTCGGCCAGGCTGGACCGATGCGCGACACGTCAGGCCTGCTCATCCGTCGGTCCCGGCTCGTCGACGACGGCGTGGATGCCTCGTCCATCGAGCGGGACGCGCGACGTGGCCTCGCGGTGAGGCTCGCCGCCGGCGTGTACGTCCGGACGGACGACTGGCGGTCGCTCGGCCCGGCGTCGCAGCACACCGCCCGCGTGCACGCGGTGCTGCCCCGGCTCGGACCGGACGCCGTCGTCTCCCACGAGTCCGCCCTCGCCGTCCGGGGGTTTCCGCTGCTGGGCGAGTGGCCTCGAAGGGTGCACGTCGTGGCACGTCAGCGCGCTCGCGACAAGGTGACCGGATCCGTCCACCAGCACGCGGCGCCCCTCGGCGACGGCGAGATCGACACGGTCGACGGGTTGCCGGTGGTGGGTGCCGCCCGCGCGGCAGTCGACAGCGTGCGCCGGCGCGACCTGCGCGGGGCGACCGTCGTGCTCGACCACGGGCTGCACGCGGGCGCGTACGACCGGTCCGAGCTCGAGGCCGCCCTGGCCGCACGGCCCGGGGTGCCCGGGCGTCGTCGGGCGGCGGTCGCCGTCGCGTTCGCCGATGGGCGGTCCGAGTCACCGGGTGAGTCGTTGAGCCGGGCGGGCATGAGGGCCGCCGGGCTCACGGGGCCCGAGTTGCAGGCCCGGTTCCCGGTGACGGGCCCCCTCATCGGCTTCGTGGACTTCTGGTGGCCGCAGTTCGGCATCATCGGCGAGTTCGACGGCGAGGTGAAGTACCGCGACGAACGGATGCGGGCCGGGCGCAGCCCCGAGCAGGTCGTGATCGACGAGAAGCGGCGCGAGGACGATCTGCGGGCGCTGCCCGGCGTGCGCACCGTCGTCCGATGGACCTGGGGTGACGCCCTGCGCGCCGAGCCCATGGTGCGTGCTCTCGCGCGCGCCGGGGTGCGCTGAAGGTGCTGGCAGCGCAACACCCCCGAACCGGGGGGGGGCCCCCCGCCCCCCGGGGGGGGGGGCCCGGGGGGGGGGGGGGGGGGGGGGGGGGGGGGGGCCCCCCCCCCGCGCCCCCCCCCCCCGG
>NZ_JBSSDL010000008.1:0-127835 GCF_054060695.1 Frigoribacterium sp. 2355
CCGCCTCGAGGGCGACACGTCGTTCTCGAAGGAGCTCGACGACCTCGGCGGCAGACACGTCGCCAGCATAGACGCGACCTGTTCGACAGCCGATCCCCTATCGGGCGCGATCACTGACGACCAGACGAGCGCCCTGGCACCAATCTGAGCGGACCGTCTTCATGTTGGACAAACGCGACGGCTGGGTCGCTCTGACGCCTATGCGTCTTCGGCGCGAAGCGCCGCAACGTGGCCGGCGACCAGGGCAGCGCCAACAAGGAGCAACGCGATCAAGGACGTCACGCCTGAGCCTGGTCCTCCGCCGTTCACGGCGAGACCGATGAGGCTGACACCGATCGCCAGTGCCGCGGGTGGAGTCAGGGCCCAGGTGGCGGCACGACGTGAGGCAGCACTGGTGACGGCCGGCAACCTGAACAGGCGTATCGCCTCGCTGGAGCTCGTGCGTGCGTGCGGTGCCAGCAATGCAAGGACCGCGGCCGCGACAGCCGCCAACGCGATGACAGTCCAGACAGTCATGAAGCCCTCCTCTCCGGACCTCTACGCTAACCGGCAGCTTCGGAGGTGTCACACGTGGGGGCCCGAACACGTTGCAGCTCATTTCCGGTCGGCGGCGCAGGGTCATGCAGCGATCCCCAGGCCTGCGTCGGGCGGTTCCGCCGCCCCTCAGTAGGAGATGTCGGGGAGCAGCAGGCCACCGGTCAGGGCGGCGTACCCGAGCCCCGCGAACGCGAGGACCAGCAGCGCCTGACCGGCGACGGCGACGACCTTCCGGAGGCGCGGGGGCGCCCCGCCCCCAGCAGCCCGCTCAGCAGGCGCGCGCTTCACCCGACCGACGAGCACGACCACCGCAGGCAGCACCCCGGCCACGGCGACGGCCGTCAGGACCTGCGCCGTCCGCAGCACGAACGCAGCAGGCGGTCCGGCGTCGCTGAGGAGGGCGGACGCGACCGTGGCCCAGAGCACGCCGGCGACCACGAGGGCCAGCAGGGCGACGGCGACCCCGACTCGACCGATCGTCTCCGCACGCGACTGGGCGGAATTGGTCACACGCCTCCCGGACCAGACTCGGCGTCCGCCCGCCACGACGGTGCCCATCAGGGCGAGCATCAGCACGGCCAGGGACGCGACGAGGACGAGGGGCAGCACCTGCCGCGTCGCCGGCATCGGCTGCAGGGTGAACGCTGGGTTCAGCCCGACGGCCTGGACGGCACCGTCGACCTGGTCCACGGCGACCCTGCGGTCTCCGTCGACCTCCTGCCAGACCCACGGCTCGACCTCCACCAGCTCGACCGGCGCCCCCGACGTGTCCGTGAGAGCCGAGATCAGGACGGAGTCGCCGGGGCCTCGAGAGATGTCCACCGCCGACAGGGCGTAGAAGAGCCGGACGAAGGTCGACTCCGCACGCCTCGACACCTGGTAGCTGCCCACCAGGGCGTCCGCGTGCTCCCCGGCAGTCTCAGTGGCAGTCACGGCCGCCCCCTCCGCGGCGTCCGACGGGAACCACCGGTCGGCAAACCCCTCCACCAGGGCTTCGCGCACGGCCGTCGTGGCGTCGCCCCGAGCGCCCGTGCTGTTGAGGGAGACGTAGATGCCCGCGCCGTCGTCGGGCCAGAGGTCCATCTGGGCATGGAAGGCCGTGAGGTCGCCGCCGTGCCCGAGGACGCGGCGTCCGTTCCGGTCCTCCTCGAAGAGGCCGAGCGTCATGCGAGGCCCGGCAGCGAGACCGCCGAGGTCGTCACGATCGAGGGCAGGTGCGTGCATCTCCTCGAGGGCCTCCGGCCCGAGCACGCCGTCGGCGTACCCGAGCTGAGCGAGCATGAACGCGCTCATGTCCGACGCCGTGGCTGAGACCGCGCCGGCGGGCGCCGGCGAGACGATCTCGAAAGGCACCGCCGCTGCCCCAGCGGCGTCCCAGCCCCCGGAGACCACGGCAGCGGCGCTGGAGGAGAGGGGCTGGTCGAGCGTCGCGGACACCATGCCTGCGGGGTCGAAGACCCGTTCCTGGACGAGGTCAGCCCACGGGCGTCCGGTGGCCCGCTCGGCGACGTACGCCGCGACTCCGTTCGACCAGTTCGAGTAGGCGGGGGTCGTGCCGGGCTCGTAGATCTGCTCGGGCGGCTCGACGGACACGGCGTCCCGCAGCGTCGTCGGTCCCTCCCCCGGGCCTGCGATGACGCCAGCCAGCTCGTCCTCGAAGCCCGCGGTGTGGCTCAGCAGGTGGCGCAGGGTCACCGGACGGTCGAACGCGCGGGGCAGCGTGACGTCGAGGCGGTCCTGGACGGGATCGTCGAGATCGAGCACGCCCTCCTCCACGAGGGACATGACGACGGTCGCAGTGACGACCTTCGAGATCGACCCGATCCGGAAGAGCGTGCTGTCGGGATCGACGGGACGTCGGTCCGCCCGCTCGTCACCGAGGTCGGACCAGCCCCAGCCTCGTTCGGTGACGACCTCGCCGTCGGCGACGATCGAGACGGTCGCGCCGACGATGTTCTCCCGCTCGAGGGCGGCCGGGACGAACCCGTCGAGCCAGGCATTCGCCTCGGCGGTCGTCAGCTCGGAGGCGCCTCCCCCGAGGCCCGGGACGACGGAGGCGCGAGGCGCGGTGGCGCAGGATGCCACGAGCAGGCAGGCCAGTAGCGTCGAGACCACGCCTCCTGCGGTCCTGAGGCGGGCGTTCGTCACGGGCGTTCTCCTGGGGCGCGAGCGAGGGCGGACCGGGCGTCGCACCTCGATGACCATATCGGTCCGCGACGAAGCCTCAGATACTTGATCGCTGGCTGGCCTTGCTAAGACACAGGGCCGCAACGGGAAGAGTCGAGAGGTTCAGGGCGTCCCACGGGACGATCGTCTATCGGACACCGTGGAGTTCCTGATCGCCCAACAGATGGCCGGTATCGAGGAGGCTTTCATGCAACCGGGCCTTTGGGGCAGCGGAGGCGTGAAGTCGCAGACGAGGCCCCTTGCGCAGGGCTGCTTTGCGGATAGAGTCGCGCCTACCGAGCGTTGATTGAATGTTCATGAGGCATCCCCAGACCCCGGGTGTCTCGGGAAACGGTGCGTTGCCCCATTCATCTCGGTGGTCTGAACGGACCACTCATGGGCTCCATCAGCTACGACGGGCTCGTGGTCGTCGTCGACGACCGCACCCTCACGCACCTCCAGATCGTCATCGTCAACAAGCTCCGCCGCGGCGAGGCGTTCCTGATGTCCTGCAAGGACAGTGTTGAGGCCGGGTCCGGCCGGAGCGCGATCTGGATGCATCCCCAAGTGCTCATCTACTTCAAGTTCGACGGCAGCCGTGTACCTGCAATCAACGAGCGGTGGTTGCGCGAGTTGGCGGACTCCGCCGAGAGCTCCCGCGGCCTCGTCGTCACCACCGAGGCCGGGGACGTCCCGACCCTCGCCCCGAAGAAGTACTCCCAGCCCCACGGCACAGTGATCGCTGGTGCTGGCAGTGACCGGATCGCGGCCACTCGGGTAAGGGCGCCCGTGGAGCTGTCGTCGTGACCTCGGGTGCCATCGACGTCGAGTTCGCGACCGTCAAGCAACACTTCCTGAGCCGGGTGCAGCGGCGCCAGCTCGGACTCGACATCGGTCAGGACGACGCGCGGGGCATCTACGAAGACAGTGCTGCTCTGCACCGCGAGTTCATCACCTGGCAGAACCGAGGCAACCAGCCCACCGCGACGACTCCCCGCTCTAAGTCGCCGTCGCTTGGTCCGTGGCACAAATGGACCAGAGTCAGACGCAACAGGCCGTGAGCGGAGCCCTCGACCGCGGTGCCCACGGTGGGGGAACTGTGGCAGTCTCGACAGCCTCCAAGCAGATCATGACCGGCCAGCGATCCCCATTCGGGACGACTCAATTCATCTGAGCGGCTAGCTTCGGACGGGTGAACGAAGAAGGCGCGATCCTCGCCGGACGCCAGGCCGTGCTAGAGCGTTTCCGGTGGATGGAGGGCGACGCCGACACCTGGTCGATGCTCCGATCGGCGGAGAGTCTCGCACTGGTCGTTGCAGGCCTGGCCGCGCTCGTCGAGTCAGAGCGACCGGACGTGATCATCGGCATCGAGTCCAGGGGCTTCGTCCTCGCACCCGCCGTGGCACTCGCGCTCGGCACCGGGTTCGCCCCCGTCCGCAGAGACGGCGCCCTCTTCCCCGGCCCGAAGGTCGAGCGAATGACCGGGCCGGACTACCGGGGCAACCGACGAACCCTGTCCGCACGGCGAGACCTGATGTCACCCGGCCAGCGCGTCGTCCTGGTCGACGATTGGATCGAGACGGGAAGCCAGGCGATCGCGACCAAGGCATTGGTCGCCGACTGCGACGCCCTGCTCGTCTCCGCCGCGGTGATCGTCGATGAGGCCGGCGCCGTGGCCCACGCGGAACTGCCGACCATCACAGGACTCGTCCGCGCATCCGAGTTGTAGCCCCTGACTCTGCGATCGGCCATCAAGCCCCCTTGCGAGAGCCGCCGTCGACCAGACTCCACCACACGGCTGATCCGTGACCGCCGAACCGCACGTACCGTCGAACCATGGACACGAGCTCGATGATCATGGGAGCCGCCATCGCTTCGGTGGCGTGGATCGGTTTCTACCCGTGGGCGAAGCTGAAGAAGCTCAGGGCCTTCGAGGAAGAGCAGCAACAGCAGCAGCAGCAGCCTGATCCTCCCGAGAGGCCCCGCTAGACGATCCCTTATCGGGCGTCTCGGATGGAAGACGGTTCATCTCCGATCAGGACCGGATTCGACCGAGGCTCCCCGGGCGTCTGCGTTTAGAGAGATTCGCTAGGTTCTTCTGATGACCACGAGCGACAACACCCTGCGACGCGCGGCCGACACCCTCCGGGCCTTCGCCCTCGACGAAGACCTCAAAGCACGCACGCTCGCGAACCCCGCACTGGCGACCATGGCGGCGAAGATCGCCCGCCGCTACACCGCCGGCTCGGACGTCGACGCGGCAGTGGCGCTGCTCGAGGCGAACACGTCCCGTGGCCACCTCGGCAGCGTCGAACTCGTCGGCGAGTCGATCCGGGACGAGGCCGTCGCCGATCAGCAAACCGACGAGTTCGTCGATCTGGCCCATCGTCTGGGGCAGGTTCCCGGACGGGCGACAATCTCCTTCGACCTGTCACATGTGGGTGCCGTCGTGTCGCCCGAGGTCGGTTTGCGAAACGGCCGCGCCATCGCCCGCGCAGCCCGCGAGGCGGGCACGTCGATCATGATCTCCGCCGAGGGGTCCGACCGCACGGATCTCGTCCTCTCGATCACGGACCAGATCGCCGACGAGTTCCCCGAGACCGGCGTCACCCTCCAGGCCCGTCTCCACCGCACCCCCGGGGATCTCGACCGGCTCATCCAGCGCCCCGGGCCCATCCGCCTCGTCAAAGGCGCGTTCCTCGAATCCGCCGACGTCGCCTACGCCCGAGACAGCGAGCCCCTGACCACGGCCTACCTCGAGGCCGCGAGACGCCTGGTGGGCTCGGGACACCGAGTGAATCTCGCCACCCACGACCCGCTTCTGGTCTCGTCGTTGCGCGACACGTTGGGCACCGACCTCATGGCCGAGCACGTCGAGTTCGAGATGCTGCAGGGCCTCGGTACCGAACTGCTCGACTCCCTGCGTCACGACGGGTTCACCACCCGCGAGTACGTCGTCTACGGCCCCGAATGGTGGCTCTACGTCCTGAACCGGATGGCCGAACACCCCGAGCGCGTCCTCGATGCTCTCGCGGACCTCGACATCACCGGAAGGCCCTGACGCGGGCCCTGACGAATCCGTCTGGCCGCAGCCCGGTGCACGATCGCTTGCCGGGCGGGGTCAGCTCCGAGGTGATGAGAGCGCTTCCGCGCTAGGTGGTCGGCAGTTCATCATCAGTTCAGTAGCCGAAGTCCGTCAGCGAGAACAACCCGTCGGGCGTCTCCACTGCGTAGGCGCCGACTGGCGCTTCGAGACCGTCGTACGCCTGACCAAAGGCCAGGACGCATTCCGTCGCCAGTCGCGTGGCAGACACTCGATCGTCCCCTCCGAGCGTGGCCAAGACACCAGAGAAGCCCGGAGCGCTGGCCGCCATGCCATCGTTCTGGAGCTCCCGGTAGACAAGGAAAGTGGTGCCATCGGCTCGACTTCGTCGCTCGTATCGCGCCGTAAATGGAATATGAAGTTCGCCCCACTGCAACTCGAAAGCATCGACGGTAGCTCTGTCAAAAGTGCCCACATGCGTAAAAACCAGCTGACGCTCATCGTCTCGTAGGCGTCGAGGTGCAAATAGGCCGGCGGGCGGGTCGATCTCAAGGTAGAGCATCGTTCTCCCTGTCTTTATATTGACGACAGTAAGGCCTCAACGCGCACCCAAGAATGCGCCTGAGTTCAGGCACCTTTGCCACTTTTGCGGCGTCGAGTCGGCTCCCTGACCGTATCTACGCCTGCTCGGCTCGCTGGATGGCGCGGTAAACGGTTGAGCGGGCAACGCCGAAGAGCTCAGCGATCTCGCTCGTCGTGTGGGCGCCGGTGCGGTGCAGCTGCACGAGGTGCTTCTCTTGAGAGGGGGTGAGCTTGGGCTTGCGGCCGCGGAGCTTGCCGGCGGCCTTGGCGATCGCCATGCCCTCCCGGGTGCGGGCACGGATGAGGTCGGCCTCGAATTCGGCGACCATGCCGAGGACGTTGAACAGGAGCCGGCCGACGGGGTTGGTGGGGTCGTAGACCGCTCCCCCGAGGTTCAGGGCGACGCCCTTCTTCGTGAGCTCGTCCGCGATGTCGGTAGCGTCGCGCAGAGATCGAGCGAGACGGTCGAGCTTCGTGACGACCAGGACGTCGCCGGCGCGACACGCGGCCAACGCTTCGCGGAGGCCCGGCCGGGCTCGAGTCGTGCCCGAGAGACCATGGTCAACATGCACGTGTTGATCGTCAACACCAAGTGCTGCAAGACCGTCGCGTTGTGCTGCGAGATCCTGTCCGGACGTTGACACGCGGGCGTAGCCGATGAGCATGAAGCGACTGTAGCGTTCAAGCCCCCATCACCGGGCAATTTTGCGGGACAGGCATACGCGAATCCGCAGGCCAGGTGCCACTTAACCTCCGCCGACCAGATCGAGCGCCAAAAGGTGTCCCGATGAACGACCGGCGACCGGGCGCCGGCGACACGCACGACGCGCCGCGCACCCGACCTGCGTAGGATTTCTCATCATGAAGCTCGCCGAAGCCCTCCTGCAACGGTCCGACGCCCAGCGCCGGGTCGACCAGCTGCGTGATCGCGTCACCGCGAACGCCCGCTACCAGGAGGGCGAAGAGCCCACCGAGGACGCCGCCGAGCTGCTGCGCCAGGCGGTCGACACCCTCGACGTCCTCGAGTCGCTCGTCGTGCGCATCAACCTCACCAACGCCCGCACGACCCTCGCCGACGGCAGCACGATGACCGCTGCCCTGGCCCGCCGCGAGACCCTGCGCGCCACCCACGCCCTGCTCATGACCGCCTCCGACGCGGCCCGCGGCGCCTCCGGCGGCTACCGCCAGCTGCGCAGCGAGCTCCGGATGTTCTCGGCCCTGCCGGTCGCCGAGCTGCGGGACCGTGCCGACGCCGTCGCCAAGGACCTCCGCGAACTCGACGTCGAGATCCAGAAGACCAACTGGGAGGCCGAACTGCAGAACTGACCTGCGCGGTGAGTCGGTAGACGTCACCGGGGCGAGCACGAACCGCGACCGGCGGTCATCCCGGTCACCCTGCAGGCGCGGAGGGCAGCGCCACGACTCACGTCGTCACCACTCAGCCCCGCACCGATCACCGGTGACCGCGCACCCTGCATCGTTCATCACCGTGTGCTGACCGGAGACGTCGAGGGCGGGATCGGGGACCTCACCGCGCCTCCTGGGGCTGCCTCCGTCGGCAGACGTCCGCGTCGCGGTCCGTCCCGCGGCGGGTGCGACGATCGATAGGCTCGCCGGGTGACGGATCAGGCAGCCCGTGGGGCGTTCATCGTGTTCGAGGGCATCGACGGGTCGGGCAAGTCGACGCAGGCGCGTCTGCTCGCCGCCCGCCTCCAGGACGCGGCGGTGCCGGTGCACCAAACGGCCGAGCCGACGAACGGCCCCGTCGGCACGTTGATCCGCAACGGCTTCAACCGCCGGGTCGACCTGGACGACCGCGTCATCGCGTCGCTCTTCGTCGCCGACCGCCTCGACCACATCACCAACGCCCACGACGGCATGCTCGGCATCGTCGAGCGGGGCACGACCGTCCTCTGCGACCGGTACCACCTGTCGTCACAGGCCTACCAGGCGTCCGACGTGGGCAGCGACTGGATCGCCTCGTCGAACTCCATCAGCACCGACATGATGCTGCCCGACCTGACGATCTACCTCGACGTCTCGCCCGAGGTCGCCCTCGAGCGCCTCGCCAGCGGACGCACGACGACCGACCGGTTCGAGGTCGACGAGCGGCTCCGGGCAGCCCGCGAACGCTACGCCGAGGCCATCGAGCGGGCCGACGAGGTCGTCGTCACGGTCGACGCCGACCGTTCGACCGACGAACTCGCCGACGCCGTCTGGCACGAGGTGTCGACCCGGCTCGACCTCGGGTCGCTGGCGCGTCCGCAGGGCTGACACCGCGCCTCCTCGGGTGGCCGAGGCGTCCCGACGGGACGCTCGCCCCGGCACGTGAGCGACACCCCGACGGGGTCAGGAGGCGCGGGCCGCGTCGACGACGGACGGTGCGTCGGCTGCTCCCCCGGCTCCGTCGCGCGTGATCTCGGCCCAGACGTCGTCGAGCGACACCTCGACGACGGCGGCGATCGCGGCGATCGTCGAGAAGGCCGGGGTCGCCACGCGACCGGTCTCGATCTTGCGCAGGGTCTCGGGCGACAGCCCGGCGTCCAGGGCGACCTGCAGCATCGGCCGGGAGCCACGGGCCCGCCTCAACAGCACCCCGAGGCGGCGACCGCGTTCGATCTCGGCGGGCGTGAGCGGCAGACGGACCATGCCCCGAGCGTAGTGCGCCGACGGCCCGAGTGGGATACCTTTACCGGGATGATCTTCGGCACGCGAACGGCAGGACACCCATGATCGAGATCTTGAACCCCTCCGAGATCGAACGGGCCCGGGCGACCGGCGCACTCGTCGGCACCATCCTGCAGACGCTGCGCGACCGGGTGACCGTCGGCACGAACCTGCTCGACGTCGACTCGTGGACCCAGACGATGATCGACGAGGCCGGGGCGGTCTCCTGCTACGTCGACTACGCGCCGTCGTTCGGCCGGGGCCCCTTCGGCCACTACGTCTGCACGGCCGTGAACGACGCCGTGCTGCACGGGCTGCCGCACGACCGACGACTCGTCGACGGCGACCTGCTGACGCTCGACCTCGCCGTCGTGCTCGACGGGGTGGCGGCCGACTCGGCGGTGAGCTTCGTCGTGGGCGACTCCCGTCCGGCCGAGAGCGTCCGCCTGATCGAGACGACCGAGCGGGCGCTCGAGGCCGGCATCGCGGCGGCCGGGCCAGGGGCGCGCATCGGCGACCTGTCGCACGCGATCGGCTCGGTGCTGTCGGACGCGGGCTACCCGATCAACGTCGAATTCGGCGGCCACGGCATCGGCTCGACCATGCACCAGGACCCGCACGTGTCGAACACCGGGCGCCCGGGGCGGGGCTACCGCCTGCGGCCCGGGCTGTTGCTCGCGCTCGAACCGTGGGTGATGACCGACACCGACGAGCTCGTCACGGACGCCGACGGCTGGACGCTGCGCAGCGCGACGGGCTGCCGGACGGCCCACAGCGAGCACACGATCGCCATCACCGAGGACGGCGCCGAGGTGCTGACGCGGCGCCCCGTCCGCTAGCCCGACCGCCAGCCCCTCCGCACGGACCGGCTCAACCCTCGACGGCCGGCTGGCCCTGCCCGGTCAGGCGCAGGAACCCGCTCAGCAGCCCGAGCCCCGCGATCGAGGTGGGCAAGCCCGTCGCGAGCAGCGGGGAGTGCACCAGGAACGCCGCCCACTTCGCCCGCGACAAGGCCACGTTCAACCGGTTCGGCATCAGCAGGAAGTCCAGCCCGCGCGGGATGTCGGCGGCACTCGACGCCGCCAGCGAGACGACGGCCACGACGGCCTCCTGCCCCTGGAACAGGTCGACCGTGCCGACGGGTGTCTCGTCGAAGCCGGCCGCGTCGAGGTGTTCGCGCAGCACGGCGCCGTGGGCGTTGTACGGCGCGACGACGATGACGTCGGCCGCGGTCAGGGGCCGGGTGCCGTCGGCGTCCGACCAGTCGAGCCCGACGACCGACCGCACGATCTCGACGACCGCCCGGGCCTCCTCGACCGACGAGGTCGTGTTGCCGACGTGCGTCACCGGTTCGACGTGCAGGCCGGGTGCGACGCCCTCGAGCCGGCGGTCGGAGGCATGGGCGGTCAGTGCCCCGCCGTAGGACAGCTCGCTGACCGGGGCGCACAGCGCCGGATGCATGCGCCAGGTGGTGGCGAGGAAGTAGCCGTACGCGGCCGGAAGCACGTCGTGGCCGTCGGCCAACCAGCCGAGGGCCGACTCGTCGACCGGCTCGGGGTGGCTGCCCTGGCTGACCTGCGGCAGCTGCTGCGGATCGCCGAGCAGCAGCAACCGCGTCGCGGCGACCGAGGCCGCCACGGTCGAGGCGAGGGAGAACTGCCCGGCCTCGTCGACGACCAGCAGGTCGAGGGAGGCGCGGGCCACCTTGTCGGCGTTGGCGAACCCCCAGGCGGTGGCCCCGAACACGGCCCCCACGGCCTGCCCGCCGCCGTCGACCCCGGCACCGCCCGCGCCACCGTCGGCCTCGGCGAGGAACGCGGCCTCACCGCCGGACTTCAGGGCACGCCAGGGCTGCTCGTCGGCCTGCTCGGCGGTCGTGCCCGACTTCGGCACCTTGCCCACGCGCTCGGGATCGACCCCGGCCGTGATGACCGCCCGCAGGACGTTCTCGACCACGGCGTGCGACTGCCCGACGACCCCTACGCGCCAACCGTGCTCACGAACGAGCCGGGCGACGACCCGCGAACCGACGTAGGTCTTGCCCGTGCCGGGAGGGCCCTGGACGGCGAGGTACGAGCGGTCGAGGTCGAGCAGGGTCTCGACGACGGCCGAGACGGTGTCGTTCCCGACCACGCGTGCGGGCCCGCCACCCGACCGCCGACGCGGCGGCTGCCGCCGCAGCAGGTCGAACGCCGGGTCGGGCAGCATCTCGGGCAGGGCGTCGAGCACGTGCCCACCCCATTCGGCGATCGCCTCGGGCTGCGGAGTGGCCCGGGGAGGCGCGGCGGGCGTCAGCGCGACCGGGAACGCGTCGTGCCGGTCGTCGTCGCCGGTGACGCGCTCGAGCAGCACGACCTCGTGCCGGTCGCCGTTCGGGCCGGCCTCGACCACCGTCGACCCGACGGCACCCCGCAGCGCGGGGCCGAGCGAGGCGACCCCGGGGGGGACGGGCGCGTCGTAGACGGCGTAGGGCGCGCCTCCTTCGCTCAGGCGACTGCCGGGTGCGAGGCGGCCGCGCAGCCGCACCTCGCGGCTGAGCTTGCGGGCCCGGGGCAGCTTCTGCCACTCGCGCTCGACCGACGCCGTCTCGACCACGAACACGTCGCGGGTGTCGGCCCAGTCGTCGACCGGATCGCGGAGGCGGTCGAAGTGCTCTTGCCAGAACGTCTTGGCCTCGCGGCGGTGGTAGTCGATGGCCGACGCCGCGAGGGCGATGGCCGTCTGGTCGGGGGTGCGGTCGAGCGGGTCGACGTCGGCCACGTGCGTCGCGAGGCCCACGGCGACCGGGTTCGGCTCACGGGGCACGCGGGCGAGTTCGAGCGGGTCGGGCGCGGTCGGGCGGTCGGGGTCGTCGCCCCGGGTGCCGTGCCGGTCGGCCAGCTCGAGCAGCCAGTCGCGCAGCCGCAGGGTCGACCGGCAGTCGTACTCGTTGTAGTCGCGGACCTCGTCGAGCATCTGGTCACCCCGCGACGCGTCGCCGGTGGTGCGTTCGGCGATGGCGTCGACGTACATCGTGATGCTGGCGGTGGCCGTCTTGACGTCGCTCTGCCGGAGGTCGTCACCCATGTAGAGCGGCTCGAGCTTCTTGAGCGAGTAGCTGTGCGACCCGACGAGCAACGCCTGCCGCACGACCGGGTAGAGGTCGACGAGCACGCCGTCGCGGAGCAGGTCGTCGACCGCGTCCTCGCCGACGCCGTGGCGGGCCGCCAGCGAGAGCAGGTGGCTGCGCTCGTACGAGGCGTAGTGGTACACGTGCAGGTCGGGGAATCGCCGGCGGCGCTCGGCGAGGTAGTCGAGGAAGTCGATCAGCGCCTGCCGCTCACCCGCGAAGTCGTGCGCCCAGAAGGCCCGGAAGGTGCCGTCGGCCTCGACCAGCCCGAAGAGGTAGTCGAGGCCCCAGGCCCGCCCGTCGCCCTCGGTGTAGAGCGGGTCGCCCTCGAAGTCGAAGAAGACGTCGCCGGCGTCGGGCCGCGGGATCGTCCGCAGGGCGTCGGCGTCGACGACCTCGACCGCGGGCGCGCCGGTGTGGTCGCGCTCGGTGGCGAGCTGCACCCGGGCCTGCCCCCGCAGCCGGGCGAGGGCCGTCGCCCCGATGCCGGCGACGGGCCCGTCCGACCCGGCGAGCTCGTCGATCGTGACGACGCCGGCCAGGTGCAGCCGCTGACGTTGCTCGCCGCGCAGGCCGGCGACGAGCACGAGGTCGCGGTGCTCGTCGACCTGGGCCTGGCAGGCCGTGCAGTGCCCGCAGGCGGTGACGCCCGGGTCGCCCCAGGCGAGCGGCCCCTCGGCGGCGAGCCGCTCGGCGAGGGCGGCCCGCAGCCGGTCACGCTGGACCCGGTAGACCGGCAGCACGTCGGCGACGTCGTGCACGCTCTCGCTGCCGTCGCCGAGCACGAGGCGCACGGTGTCGGCCGACGGCAGCCCGAGCGCCCGGATCTGGTCGGTGTAGGCCGCGACCTGCAGCAGCGCGGGGATCTTCGCGTGGCGGGCGAGCTTCGTGTCGTAGACCTCGTAGGTGCCGTCGTCGGTGCGCACCACGAAGTCGCTGAAGCCGATGAACGATCCGTCGAAGAACGTCGCCTGGAAGAGCACGTCGGCCCCGGAGGCCATGGCGACCCGCGCCTCCTCGGCGGCCGCCGCGTAGCCCGACGGGGCCGGACGGTCGAACTCGACGACGTCACGGGTCGCCCGCAGCGCCTCGAGGTACCGGAGCTCGTGCGCGTCGCCGAGCCGGGCCGTGCGGTCGAGCATGTCGTCGGACGCGTCGGCGACGGCGTCGACCCGGCCGAGCTTCGCGTCGAGCCGTCGGAGGAACGACCACTCGCACGCGGCCCAGGTCGTCAGGTCGGACGGGCTGGTGACCACCCGGTCGTCGTCGAGGTACACGCGGACTCCTTCTGTCGGGACGCGGCCTGGACGCCCGCCCCGAGCCTAGGAGGCGCCACCGACACCCCGGGACGCCTCACGCGGGTGAGCCGGGCGCGGTCCGCAGGTGCAGCCGCTCGCCCTGCCGACCGAACAGGCTGAGCACCTCGACGGCCCGGTCGTCGGCCCGGCCGAACCAGTGCGGCGTGCGCGTGTCGAACTCGGCCGCCTCGCCCGCGGGCAGCACGAGGTCGAGGTCGCCCAGCACGAGCCGGATGCGTCCGCGCAGCACGTACAGCCAGTCGTAGCCCTCGTGCGTGCGGAGCACCGGCTCGGTCCGGGGCGAATCGGCGGGGATGACCATCTTGAAGGCCTGGATCGCGCCGCCGCCGCGCGAGAGCGGAACGACCGTCATGCCGTGCTGTTGCCGCGGCGTGAGGTGCACGCGGGGGTCGCCGGTCTCGGGAGCGCCGACGAGGTCGTCGAGCGGCACCCCGTGCTCGCGGGCGAGCGGCAACAGCTGTTCGAGGGTCGGCCGCCGGAGCCCGGACTCGAGCCGGGACAGGGTGCTGACCGAGATGCCGGTCCGCTCCCCCAGTTCGGCGAGGGTCACGCCGCGCCGCGCGCGCAGGGCACGGAGGCGCGGGCCGACCGCGGCGAGGACGTCGCCGGTGCTCGGGGCGTCGGCACCGGGGGCGTTCGTGGGGTGGTCCATGCCGGTCATCTTGCCACTTCGGCAACACAGCTTGCCAGCCCGCTGACCCAGGTCGCAGGATCGGGTCAGGAGGTCACACCATGAACCAGAACACCCACCCGGTCGGCGCCGTCCACAACGTCGTCGTGATCGGCGGCGGTCCCGCCGGACTCAGCGGCGCCCTGTCGCTCGTCCGCGCCCGCCGCACCGTGCTCGTCGTCGACGACGACCGGCCCCGCAACGCTCCCGCCGAGGGCGTCCACGCGTTCCTCACCCACGACGGCGTCGCCCCGCGCGAGCTCACCCGCCTCGGTCGCGCCGAGGTCGGGGCGTACGGAGGCGCGATCACGTCGGGCACCGTGACCCGCGTCCGCCGCGACGACGACCCCGTCGCCCCCTTCGTCGTGACCGTCACCGGCAGGGGCGGTGACGCGTCCGAGGTGCGCGCCCGGCGCCTCCTGGTGACGTCCGGCCTCGTCGACGAGCTGCCCGCCGTCGACGGCCTCGCCGAGCGCTGGGGCCGCGACGCCGTGCACTGCCCGTACTGCCACGGCTGGGAGGTGCAGGACCGCGTGATCGGCGTGCTGGCCACGAGCCCGTTCGCGATGCACCAGGCCCTGCTCTTCGGGCAGTGGAGCCGCGAGATCGTCCTGTTCACCAACGCCTCGTTCACCCCCGACGACGAGCAGGCCGAGCAGTTGCGGGCCCGCGGGGTCACCGTGGTCGACGGCCCGGTCGCGCGCCTCCGGGTCGAGGACGACGCCCTCACCGGCGTGACGCTCGACGACGGTCGCACGGTCGACGTCGGCGCCCTGGCCGTCATGGCCCGGGTGCGCTCGAGGGCGGACTTCCTCGCCGACCTCGGACTCGAGGCGACCGAGCACCCCGCCGGCGTCGGCACCCACCTCGCCACGATCGAGCCGCTCACCGGCCGATCGTCCGTGCCGGGGGTCTGGCTCGCCGGCAACGTCACCGAGCCGATGGCGCAGGTCGTCGCGGCGGCCGCGGCGGGCACGATGGCCGGTGCAGCGATCAACATGGACCTGGTGACGGACGAGGTCGCGGCGGCCGTCGCCGCCCTGCGCACCGGGGAGAGGATCGACGCATGAGCGAGGCGGAGCGAGGGCAGCAGCAGCACCACCACGAGCTCGAGCAGGAGCAGAGGCAGGAGCGACACGGGAACGGGCACGCCCACCCCGTCTTCGGCCGTGACTACTGGGAGGACCGCTACGGGCAGCCCGGCCGCGCCTGGAGCGGACGCCCCAACGCCGCCCTCGTCGCCGAGGTCGCCCAGCTGGCGCCCGGTCGCGCACTCGACGTCGGCAGCGGCGAGGGCGGCGACGCCCTCTGGCTCGCCTCGCGGGGCTGGCGGGTCACGGGCGTCGACATCTCGCAGAACGCCCTCGACAAGGCGGCCGCGCTCGCCCGCGAGCAGGAAGACGTCGACCCGGCCCACCTCACCTGGCAGCAGGCGGACCTGACGGAGTGGAGCCCGACCCGCGCCTCCTTCGACCTCGTCACGGCGCACTTCATGCACCTGCCGCCCACCGACCGCGAGCGGCTGTTCCCGGCACTGGCCGACGGCGTGGCACCGGGCGGCACCCTGCTGATCGTCGGCCACGACGTCGACGCCCTGCCGGGCGGCGCCGGGAAGCACGGCGACCCGGGCATGCTCTTCACCGTCGGCGAGGTGGTCGGCAGGCTCTCCCCCGACTCGTGGCGGGTCGACGTCGCCGAGGTGCGCCCGCGTGACATGACGGGCCCCGACGGGGAGGTCTGGCACGTGGCCGACGTGGTCGTCCGCGCCACGCGCCGGGACGGCTGAGGTCGGCGCCGCCCGGGCGGCACGCGGACGCGGCCGCACGCAGGACGGGCGGGTCCGTCCGGCACGGGCGTCCTGAGACGCCCGCCCGGTACGGACCCGCCCGTCCTCGGCGGGGTCGGCCCGCTACAGCGCGCTGAACTTCAGGCGCAGCTGGTGGGCGCCCGGACGCAGCACGTGCCGCGACGCGACGTCCGGCCCGCACGCCCGCGACCCGACGCCGTGCTGGGCGGCGTCGAGGTACAGGTGGGTGCGCTCACTCGCGGGCAGCTCGTGCGGGTGCTCGGCCACGCCGATCTGCTGGGCCGTGTGGCGGCTCAGCGTGAAGCCGGGTCGTCCACCCGTGGCGCTCGGCACCGCCTCGACGCGCAGCCACGGCCGACCGGCGGGGCCGAGGTCGAGCGTGCGCAGGTCGCTGCGGTGCCCCGTCTCCTGTGGGCGGGCGTACCCGGCCGACAGGTCGTCGATGCCCGACTCGTAGCGTCCGACGAACGCCGAGTGACGGCTGTCGGGGTAGGACTCGCGCGGACCGGTGCCGAACCACGAGGCGTGGTCGACGTCGCCCGGCAGGTCGAAGCGCACGCCGACGCGGGGCCAGACCATGTCCCACCACCCCGTCGGGACGATGTCGACCGACAGCCAGAGGTCGTCACCGACGAGCTGCCACTGCTCGTCGGTCGTCACGGCGTTGCGCGTGTCGGCCGCGGCGTAGCGCGTCCGCACCCGGACCGAGTCCGGCGCGACGCTCACCGACTCGACGCGCGCGGTGAGCCGGTCGAGCCCGGCGAGCAGCCAGGTGTCCTGCGAGCTGGGCAGCACGCCGACCTCGTACAGGTCGACGCGGTGGCGGTTGCGCATCACGTCGCGGTCGCGGTCCTTCGGCGTCAGCCACTCGCCGCGGTCGTTGTCGGTCGGCGCGCGCCACAGCTCGAGACGGGCGCCGTCGACCGGCCGTCCGGCCAGCGAGACCAGCCGCCCGTCGTAGAAGACGGCCGGACCGAGCTCGACGCGCCCCGAGGAGGCGCGGGCCACGCGGTCGCGCACGTCACCCACGACCGCGGGGCGAGGTGTCGCGATCCGCACCGGTGCCGGCGTGAGGTCGAGCTGCTGGGTCGAGAGCACGTGACCCGCGTCCGCCCACACGGTGGCGTCGGCGAGCTCGGCGGTGACCGTGAACCACGTCTCGCCGGTGCCCGACACGGGCACCTCGGGCAGCGGGACGACGACCGTCTCGTGGGCGGCCAGGGCGCCGCCGTCGAGGCCGACCACGTCGAGCGTGCCCGAGCGCACCTCCTCGCCGTCGTGTGACGCGACCCAGCGGAAGACCACGTCGGAGGCGCTCGCCGAGTGCCGCAGGTTCGACACGACGAGCCCCGGTCGACCGTCGACGGTGGGCGTCTCGAAGCGCAGGCGGATCGGGGCAACGACCTGGGCCCACTCGTAGAGGCCCGGTGACGGGGTGTCGTCGCTCAGCACCATGCCGTCCATGACGAAGTTGCCGTCGTGGACGACCTCGCCGAAGTCGCCGCCGTAGCCGAAGTACTCGACGCCGTCGGCCGTGTGCGTGCGCAGGCCGTGGTCGCGCCACTCCCAGACGAAGCCGCCGTGCAGGCGCGGGTACGCGTCGACCAGGTCCTCGTACTCGTCGATCGCGCCGGGGCCGTTGCCCATCGCGTGGACGTACTCGCAGAGCAGGAACGGCTTGGAGCGCTGACGCGCGGCCTCGGCCGGCGTGCAGCCCAGCAGCGGGACGGACTCGTCGCCCGACCCGATGGCGCGCGTCTCGTCGATCCACGAGTACATGCGCGAGTAGACGTCGGTGTAGGCGCCCGTGTAGTCGCCCTCGTAGTGCACGGGACGGCCCCCGTCACGGGCGTGGGTCCACGCCGCCATCGCCGCGAGGTTGTGGCCCGTTCCCGCCTCGTTGCCGAGCGACCAGAGGACGATGCTCGGGTGGTTCTTGTCGCGCTCGACCGTGCGCACCATGCGGTCGACGTAGGCGTCGTGCCAGTCCGGGTCGTCGCTGGGGTTGCCGATCCACTCCTGGCGTTCGAAGGCGTGGGTCTCGAGGTCGCACTCGAGGACGACCCAGAAGCCCAGCTCGTCGGCGAGGTCGAGGAGGCGCGGGTGCGGCGGGTAGTGCGACGTGCGGATCGCGTTCACGTTGAACCGCTTCATCTGGGCGAGGTCGCGGCGCGACCACTCCTCGTCGAAGACGCGGCCACGGTCGGGGTGGGTCTCGTGGCGGTTGACGCCGTGGAACACGACGCGGCGGCCGTTGACCTCGAACTGGTCGCCCACGATGCGGACCGTGCGGAAGCCGAGGCGCAGCGAGACGGTCTCGGCGCCGCCCGCGCTCGAGACGGTCGCGTCGTAGAGGCGCGGGGTCTCGGCGGACCACGGCTCGACCGCGTCGAGCGCGACGGGCGCGACGTCGGCCGGGGTGGCCCAGGTCACCTCGACGCCGAGCTGGGGCACCGAGAGGGTGACCGGGTAGGCGGCCACGCCGGCGGTGATCTCGGGGACGATCGCCGCGCCTCCTTCGCCCTGACCGGCCGTGCCGTGGAACGGCGTCTGCAGCCAGACGTCGTCGAGGCCGCCGACCGGGCGGGCCTGCAGCGTGACGCTGCGGAAGATGCCGGGCAGCCACCACTGGTCCTGATCTTCGACGTAGCTCGACGCCGACCACTGGTGCACGCGCACCGCGATCACGTTCTCGCCCGGGTGCAGGGCGTCGGTGACGTCGAACTCCTGGGCGAGGCGGCTGCCGACGCCCATGCCGATCTCGACGCCGTTCAGCCACACCACGTAGCGCGACTCGACGCCGTCGAACCGCAGCAGCACGCGCTCGGCGCCGTCGAAGGACGACGGCAGCTCGAACGTCCGGCGGTGGTCGCCGGTCGGGTTCGCGTCGGGCACGAAGGGCGGCTCGGTCGGGAACGGGAACTGCACGTTGGTGTAGATCGGGGCGCCGCGCGAACCATCACCGCCGAGCACCCAGTGCGACGGCACCTCGATCTCGCCCCAGGACGACTCGTCGAGGTCGACCGCGCCGACGCCGTCGACGGGCTCGCCCTCGGGCAGCACGCCGCGGCCGCCCAGCGTGCCGGGGGCGCCGGGCAGCAGACGGAACGACCAGGTGCCGTCGAGGGACAGCGTCGGGGCGTCGGTGTGCACCCACGACCGCGCCGGTGTGCGGGCACCCTGACCCGGGCCGGTGTCGGTGAGGTAGTCGGCGGAGACGGTGGACGGTGTGGTGCTGGGGGTCACTTGACGCTTCCTTCGGTGAGGCCGCCGCGCCAGAAGCGCTGGAGGACGACCATGGCGATGACCAGCGGGATGATCGACAGCAGCACGCCGCCGGTCGTCAGCTGGTAGAACTCGGGCAGGCGGTCGGTCTGGCTGAGCCAGTTGTTGAGGCCGAGCGTGACGGGGAACTTGTCCACGTCGCTCAGCATGACCAGGGGCAGGAAGTAGTTGTTCCAGATGCCCACGAGCTGGAACAGGAACACCGTGACGAGCGCCGGGGTGAGGATGCGCAGTCCCAGGGTGTGGAAGATGCGCAGCTCGCTGGCGCCGTCGAGGCGGGCGGCCTCCATGAGCGACGTGTCGACCGTGGCCTGCGCGTAGATGCGGCAGAGGAACAGGCCGAACGGCGACACGAGCGACGGCAGCAGCACGCTCCAGTAGGTGTTGGCGATGCCCATCTGGCTGAACAGCAGGAAGAGGGGCAGGGCCGTGGCGGTGCCGGGCACGAGCACCCCACCGAGGATCGTGCCGAAGACGACGTTGCGTCCGCGGAACTCGTACTTGGCGAGCGCGTAGCCGCCGGCCGCGGCGAAGTACGTCGCGATCAGGGCTCCCACGCCGGCGTAGAGCACCGAGTTGAGCACCCACCGCACGAAGATGCCGTCGCCGTAGGTCAGCACCTGGCCGAGGTTGTCCCAGAGCGAGAAGGTCGGGGCGAACCAGAAGCCGAACGTGCCGAACAGGTCGGGCGTGGTCTTGGTCGCCGCGACGACGACCCAGTAGACCGGCACCAGGAAGTACAGCGCCACCACGACCAGGACGGCCGTGACGATGATGGTGGACGCCTTCGAGCGTCCGGCCGTGCGGTCGGGGCCGGCGCTCCGGGCACGGCGGCGGGCGGGCTTCTCGGCACCGCGGCCGCGACCCTGTGCCGTCACGATGGACTCGGTCTCGGTGGCGTGCTCGGCGCCCTTCGTCGAGAGGCTCATTTCTGCTTCCTGTTCGTGATGCTGAGGAACGTGATCGACAGCGCGAACGCGACGAGGGCGATCAGCACGGACTGGGCGGCCGCGACGTTGTAGTCGTTGTAGGCGAAGGCCGTGGTGTACGCGCTGAGGTTGGGCGTGTACTGGCTGTCGATCGCCGGCGAGACGCGTTGCAGCACCTGGGCCTCGGCGAACAGCTGCAGGGTGCCGATGATGGAGAAGACGGCGGTGAGCAGCAGGGCCGGACGGATCAGCGGCAGCTGGATGCTGAACGCGACGCGCAACGACGACGCACCGTCGACCTTGGCGGCCTCGTACAGCTCGACCGGGATCGACTTGAGCTGGGCGATGATGATCAGCATGTTGTAGCCGGTGTAGCTCCAGGTCACGATGTTCGCGATCGACCACAGCACGGTGTTCGCCCCGAGGAAGTCGGGGGTGACGCCGAAGACCTCGCCGATGTCGATGATCGGGCTGAGACCGGGCACGTACAGGAACGACCAGAGGATGGTCGCGATGACGCCGGGCACGCCGTACGGCAGGAAGTACGCGGCGCGGAACACGCCCGGCCACTTCGCCGACGCCGACTCGAGCAGCAGCGCGAGCACCGTGCAGAGGATCAGCATGACCGGCACCTGGACGATGCCGAACAGGAACATGCGGCCGATCGAGGCGACGAAGTTGGGGTCGCCGATGACCTGGGCGTAGTTGTCGAAGCCGGCGAAGCCGCTGCTCACGCCGCCCTCGCCGAACAGGCCGCTGCGGGTGACCTTCGTGAAGCTCGAGAAGAGGGCGATGACGATCGGGATCACGAAGGTCAGGGCGAAGAGCGCCAGGAACGGCGCGAGCAGCACCCAGGGCGCCCGCTTGACGGCGCCCTTCGAGCTGCTGCGGCGGGGACCCGAGGAGGCGCGGGTCGAGTCGGTCGCCGCGTCGGGCCTGGTGTCGGTCGCGGCGCTCATGCGTTCGCCTTCCGGATGGTGAGGCCCTTGTTCTGGAAGACGGCCATGATGTCCTTCTCGGCCTGGGCCACGGCGTCGACGAGCGTGCCGCCCGACGCCTTGCCCCGGAACCCGTCGCTCAGGATGTTGAAGGACTGCTGGGTGATGGGCCACCAGCTCCAGTCCTGGTTCTGCGAGGACTCCTTCGTGGCGGGCACGAAGACCTCCTGGTTGTAGTTCTGACCGCTGAAGAACGGGCTGGGCTGCTCGCGCAGCGAGCCGACGACGTCACGGGCCGGCGACCAACCGATGCCGCAGAACTCGATGAGGGCGTTGATGCCCTCGGGGGTCGTGGTCATCCAGACGGCGAAGTCCAGCGCCTCCTGGGGGTGCTGGCTGTTCGCGAGGATCGCGGCGGTCGAGCCGCCGAGGAAGCTCGACGCGTAGCCGGTCTGCCAGGTGGGCAGCGGGGCGCACTTCCACTTGCCCTCGGCGCCGCTGACGCCCTCGATCAGGGCGTCACCCCACGAGCCGGTCGCGACGGAGGCGATCGTGCCCGCGCTGGCGGCCGAGAACCAGGCCGGCGTGTAGGCGCCGTAGGCGGTCGTGACGATGCCGTCGTCGATCGCCTTGTCGAAGAACCGGGCGACGGTCAGGGTCGCCTCGTCGGTCATGTCGATGACCCAGCCGTCGTCCTCGGCGCGCAGCCACGAGGCTCCGGCCTGGGTGGCGTAGGCGGCGAACAGCGAGGCGTCGGCGAGGGGGAAGGAGTCCATCAGCACGCCGGCCCCCTTGAGCTCGGTGCCGACCGCGGCCCATTCGTCCCACGTGGCGGGGACGCCGGCGCCGACCGTGTCGAAGACGGCGGGCTGGTAGAACATGCCCATCGGGCCGCTGTCCTGCGGGATCGCGTAGACGCCGTCGGTGTAGCTGACCTGGTTCCACAGCGTGGGGTCGTAGAGGTCGGCGTACTGGTCGGCGCCGTAGCGCTTGAGGTCGACGACGCCGTTGGCGAGGAGGAACTCGGGCAGCGAGCGCAGCTCGACCTGGGCGATGTCGGGCCCGGCCCCCGCGGCGAGCGCCGAGTACAGCTTCTGGTATCCGCCCGCGTTGCCGCCGGGGATGAAGACGGTCTCGACCTGGACGCGCGACTGGCTCTTGTTGTACAGGGCGGTGACCTGGTCGAGGCCCTTGAGCCAGGCCCAGTACTGGAGCTTGACCGGGCCGTCGGCCGCGGGGATGGTCGGCAGGGAGTTCACGGAGGACGTCCCGGGCGTGGCGCAGCCGGCGAGCATGGCAGTGGCGCCGGCGGTCACCCCCAGGCCGAGCAACTGCCGTCGGGAAATCGGGCTCATGTTCATCTCACTTCGTCGTGGGGCCGTGGCGTCAGCGACGCTAACACAAATTCGAGTGGTCGCTCGAATTTCACGGGCGAGGTGTCCGGGAGGTCGTAGAGTGGCCGATCATGACGACGACCGGCTCGACGACGAGCGACCCAGGAGGCGCGCCCGCGGGTGGTGCCGACGGTTCTCGTCCCACGCGTCGCGGCCCGTACGCGAAGTCGGCCGAACGCCGGCTCGCGATCGTCGAGGCGGCCTTCGAGGTGTTCTCGACCAAGGGCTACGTAGGCGGGTCGCTCCGTGACGTGGCGGACGTCGTCGGCATGAGCCAGACGAGCTTGCTGCACTACTTCCCGTCGAAGAGCGCGCTGCTGCTCGCGGTGCTCGAACGTCGCGACACGGTCTCGGACCGTTCGGCCGAGCCTCCCGACCGAGGTGACCTGATCGGGACCGTCCTCGGGCAGGCGCGACACAACGAGACGGTGCCCGGGCTCATCGCGCTCTACGCGGTGCTGGCGGGCGAGGCGGTCACGACCGGCAACCCCGGCAGCGACTACGTGCGACAGCGCTTCGAGCGTCTGCGTGCCGAGTACGGCGACGCCCTGCGAGCGCTGGAGGCGCGGGGTCGGTTGCGCCCCGGGGTCGACCCCGACCGGGCGGCGTCCGGGCTCGTGGCCCTGTGGGACGGCATCCAGCTGCAGTGGCTGCTCGACCCGGACCGCATCGACGTGGTGCAGCAGTTGCGGGACCACCTCGACCTGTTGGTCCTGCCCGACGACGCGGTCGGCGGGGCATGAGCCGACTACTCGCCGTCCCGGGTGGCGGGACCGACCGGGTCCCCGTGCCCGTCCGCTGGTACGAGCCGTGGCCGGTGTCGACGGGTTCGCCCGGGCCGACGCTGCTGTGGCTGCACGGCGGTGGGTTCTTCCGCGGGGGGCTCGACCAGCCGGAGGCGCACGACGTGGCGCGGTCGCTCGCCGCACGCGGGGTGAGGGTCGCCACGGTGGACTACCGCCTCGCGCCTCCTCCGGGTCTCGGTCTCGTGGCCGGGCGGCTGATGCCGTCGCGCAGCCGGTACCCGGGGGCACTCGACGACGTGGTGACGGCCTACGGCGAGGTGGCCGACCGGTCGCCCGAGGGCGTCATCGTCGGAGGCGCGAGCGCGGGGGCGTGCCTCGCCGCGGCGGCCACCCTCCGCACGATCGACGAGGGTCGCACTCCGGTCGGCGCCGTCTTCGCCTACGGCTTCTTCCACCCGGCGCATCCCCCGATGGCGGAGGCACGCCACCGGTCGGGCGGACACCGGGGACTCAGCCACGCGAGGTGGGCGCTCGACGTGATGAACCGCAACTACGCCGGCTCGCCGACCGCGCTGGCCGACCGTCTCGCCTTCCCCGGAGGTCACGACCTCTCGGGATTCCCCCGGACGCTCGTGGTGGCCGCCGAGCGCGACAACATGCGCGCCTCGGGCGACGTGTTCGCCGGGGAGCTCGCCGACGCGGGGGTCGACGTGCGGCACCACGCCCTGCCGGGCACCCGCCATGCCTTCTTGAACCGGCCCCGGCTGGCCGAGTACGCCCACACCGTCTCGCTCGTCGCGGAGTGGACCCGCGGCGGCTGACCTGCCCGGTCCTCGGGAAGGCAGCCCGCGCCTCCTCGGGGTCGCCGTCAGCGGAAGTCGCCGACCTGACGATCGACGGGCACGGTGCGGTCGACGACGACGTCACCGGTGTGGGCCGTCGTGGTGGTCTCGATCAGCACGATCTCGACCTCGTCGTCGGCCACGGGGTTGTGCGGCACCCCCCGCGGCACGACGTGGAACTGCCCGGGGGTGAGCACCACCTCGCGGTCGTCGGGGAGCTGGATGCGCAAGGTGCCCGAGACGACGAGGAACATCTCGTCCTCGGCGTCGTGCGCATGCCAGACGAGCTCGCCGAGCAGCTTCGCGACCTTCACGTACTGGTCGTTCACCTGCCCGACCACCCGCGGCGTCCAGTGCTCGGTCACCTGTCGGAGTTCGGCCGCGACGTCGATTCCCTGGAGTGCAGTCATGGGGCCATCCTCCCCGTACCGGGCCCCTCGCGGACGCCGGGGAGGGATGACAGCATGGAGGATGACCTCGAATCCCCCGCCCCCGACGGGCCGCACCACGTGGCGCGTCCTCCTCGCCGTCGCCGTGACGATCGCCGCGGCCTCGATCGTCCTGATCGTCCTCGATCCGGGGAAGTCGGGGTCGTACTTCACGCTGATCGGCATGCTCTGCCTGATCTGGCTGAGCGTCACCAACCTTCGACGACTGCGGTAGATCGGGTCAGAACACGGCCACCGTCATGCCGGCGGAGGTCGCCGGTCGGTCCATGGCTGTCACGGCGTCGGGCAGGTCGTCGAAGGCGATGATCCGACCGATGGACTCCTGCGGACGCAGTCGGCCCGCGACGACGTCGTCGAGCATCGCGGCGTACTCGCCCACCGAGATGCCGTGACTACCCAACAGTTCGAGTTCGTCGGCGATCACCCGCCCCATCGGGATCACCGGGGCGGCCTCGTCGTCGAGCAGCAGGCCCACCTGGACGTGTCGACCCCGCGGACGGAGGGACGCGACGGACGCCGCGGACGTCACCCGGCTGCCGAACGCGTCGAGGGCGACGTCGGCGCCTCCCCCGGTGAGGGCTCGGACCCGGTCGACGGCAAGGTCGTCCATGGGGACGGTCTCGGCACCCAGGTCGGCCGCCCGTTCGAGGGCGGCGGGCGAGATGTCCGACGCGACGACGTGAGCACCGGCGGCCACCGCCACGGCGACCGCCGAGAGACCCACTCCGCCGCAGCCGAAGACGGCGACCCACTCACCCGCCCGGACGCGGGCCCGGGCGTGCAGGGCGTGGTACGCCGTGCCGAAGCGGCAGCCGAGCGCCGCCGCCTCGACGAAGCCGACCTCGTCCGGCAGGGCGATGACGTTCACGTCGGCGTGCGGGACGACCAGCGACTCGGCGTACGAGCCGGGAAGGGTGAAGCCGGGCTGCTGCTGACGCGAGCAGACCTGGGTGGCACCGGCACGGCACTCGTCGCACGTGCCGCAGGCGAAGACGAACGGGGCGGTCACGCGGGTGCCGACGGCGACCCGGGCGACGTCGGCACCCACCGCCGTCACCACGCCCGCGAACTCGTGGCCCGGCACGTGGGGAAGGCGCACCGAGTCGTCGTGACCCTTCCAGGCGTGCCAGTCGCTCCGGCACACCCCCGTGGCCGCGACGCGGACCACGACGCCGTGGGCGGGCGGCACGGGTGCCGGCAGGTCGACGATGGTCGGGATCGACCCGAACTGGTCGTACTGGACGGCGCGCATCCCCCGATCCTGACACGAGCGGGCGGACCGGACGCTCCCCGCCGCGGACGGCGACGGCCCACACCGGGTAGGAACGGTGCATGAGCCTCGCATCCACCCTCCTCCGCCTGACCGTCGGCGGCTTCTTCGTCGGCCACGGACTCCAGAAGCTGACCGGCGCCTTCGACGGTCCCGGACTCGCCGGCACCGAGCAGATGATGGCCGGCACGGGGATGCACCCCGCCGCCCGCAACGCCCGTCTGGTCGCGGTCACCGAGACCGCCGGCGGTGCCGCCCTCGCCCTCGGCGCGGCGACCCCGCTCGCCGCCGCCGGCATCGTCGGCACGATGGTCACCGCCGTCCGCAAGGTGCACCTCTCCAAGGGCCCGTGGGTGACCGAGGGCGGCTACGAGTACAACGCCGTCCTGATCGCCGCCGCCGCCGCCCTGGCCTCGGGCCCCGGCGGGCCGTCGGTCGACCAGCTCTTCGGCAAGAAGTCGTGGGGTGCCGGCGGAACGGTCTTCGCGCTCGTCGCCGGCGTCGTCGCCTCGTTCGTGGCGGTCGAGCTGGGCAAGCGGGCCACTCCCCCGGCCGAGCCGGGCTCGGACTCCTCGGCGGGCTGACCCGCCTCCCTCGTCTCGTCCCCAGGGCGCGACCCCCGACGTCGGGTGGTCGCGCCCTCCGTCCGTCAGGTGGGTGACGGTGGCCTCTGCGAGCATGGGGCCATGACACCGACGAGCACCGCGACCGACATCGACGCCGAGGCACTCGACCTGCTGCGGGCGCTCACCGGGCGCGACGACGCCGTCTTCCACGACGGGCAGCTCGAGGCCATCCGGGCGCTCGTCGCCGACCGTCGTCGAGCCCTCGTCGTCCAGCGCACCGGCTGGGGCAAGTCGGCGGTGTACTTCATCGCCACCCTGCTGCTGCGTCGACGCGGCACCGGCCCGACGCTGCTCGTCTCCCCCCTGCTCGCCCTCATGCGCGACCAGGTCGCCGCCGCCGCCCGGGCCGGGGTCCGGGCCGTCGCGGTCAACTCGGCGAACGCCCACGAGTGGTCCGACGTCCAGCAGCAGCTCGTCGACGACGAGATCGACGTGCTGCTCGTCTCCCCCGAACGACTCAACAACCCGCGGTTCCGCGACGAGCAGCTGCCCGTCCTCATCGCCCGGCTCGGCATGCTCGTCGTCGACGAGGCGCACTGCATCTCCGACTGGGGCCACGACTTCCGGCCCGACTACCGTCGCCTCGCCGACCTCATCCGCACCCTGCCCACGAACGTGCCCGTCCTGGCCACGACGGCCACGGCCAACGCCCGCGTCGTGGCCGACGTCGCCGAGCAACTCGCCGTGGGGCCGGGCGACGAGGTGCTGACGATCCGGGGGTCGCTGGCACGCGCCTCCCTGCGTCTCGGGGTGCTGCAGCTGCCGACCTCGCGCGACCGACTCGGCTGGCTGCTCAGCCACCTCGCCGACCTGCCCGGCAGCGGCATCATCTACACGCTCACGATCTCGGCCGCCGACGACACCGCCCGCCTGCTGCGCGAGGCCGGGCACGACGTGCGGTCGTACTCGGGGCGCACCGACCCCGAAGAACGCGAACAGCTCGAACAGCGCCTCAAGGGCAACGACCTCAAGGCACTGGTCGCCACGAGCGCCCTCGGCATGGGCTTCGACAAACCCGACCTCGGCTTCGTCATCCACCTCGGCGCGCCGTCGTCGCCCGTCGCGTACTACCAGCAGATCGGCCGAGCGGGTCGCGCCACCGACAACGCCGACGTGCTGCTGCTGCCCGGCACCGAGGACGCCGAGATCTGGCAGTACTTCGCCACGGCCTCGATGCCCTCCGAGGCGCGGGCGGCGGCCGTGCTGGCCGAGCTGGGCGAGACGCCGCTGTCGACGCCCGCCCTCGAGGCGCGGGTCGACGTCAAGCGCACCCCGCTCGAACTGATGCTCAAGGTGCTCGACGTCGACGGTGCCGTCCGCCGGGTCCAGGGCGGCTGGGTCAGCACGGGCGAGCCCTGGGTCTACGACGCCGAACGCTACGACCGCATCGCCGCGGCCCGGGTCGCCGAGCAAGAGTCGATGCTCGCGTTCGAGCGCGGCGAGACCTGCCGCATGCAGATGTTGCAGGTCGACCTCGACGATCCCGCCGCCGAGCCCTGCGGACGGTGCGACGTCTGCGCGGGCACCTGGTACCCGACCGACATCGCCGGCGAGGCGGCGACCTCGGCCGCGAGCACCCTCGACCGGGTCGGCGTCGAGATCGACCCCCGGGCCCAGTGGCCCACGGGCGCCGACCGGGCCGGGGTCGCCGTCAAGGGCAAGATCCCCGAGGGCGAACGGGTCGAGCCGGGTCGGGCGCTCGCCCGACTGACCGACCTGGGGTGGGGCAACACCCTCCGCGAGGTCTTCGCGGCGAACGCCCCCGACGCTTCCCTGTCGAAGCACCTGCTCGACGGGGTCGTGCGCGTCCTGAAGGAGTGGCCGTGGGCCGAACGGCCGGTGGGGGTCGTGGCGATGCCGTCGACGTCACGGCCGCAGCTCGTCGGGTCGCTGGCCGAAGCGATCAGCACCGTCGGGCGGTTGCCGCTGCTCGGCACGCTCGGCAGCGCCCGCCCCTCGGCCGGCCGCGGCCAGGGCGGCAACAGCGTCTACCGTCTGGCCGACGTCTGGCAGTCCTTCGAGGTCGGCCCCGAGTTGGCCGCCGCCCTCGCCGACGTGTCCGGGCCGGTGCTGCTCGTCGACGACCTGGTCGACAGCCGCTGGACGATCACGGTGGCCGGACGCGACCTGCGCCGCGCCGGGGCCCCCGCCGTGCTGCCCTTCGCCCTCGCGGTGGTCGGCTGAGTCGTCCCCGGCGGGCCACCGCGTCGTCCCCGGCGGGCCACCGCGTCGTCCGACGCGAGACCGCCGGGGCCCGCTCAGCGCTCGAACCGCATGCCGTCCCGGGTCAGGGTGCTGTGCCGCATCAGCCAGACGTCGCGAGGGTAGTTCTGGTGCATCCGCCAGGGTGACCGCGATCCCTGCCGGGGCATCAGGTGCACCCCGCGCGACACGTACCCGCTCGTCAGGTCGATCAGCGGGCTCGTCGGTCCCGGCCGCTCCGGCGCGATCGGCACGGCCGACCGGTACCCGTGACGGTCGGCGTGACGCAGCAGCCGGGCGACGTAGTGCACGACGAGGTCGATCTTCAGCGTCCACGACGCGTTCGTGTAGCCGATGGCGAACGCCAGGTTCGGCACCCCCGAGAGCATGAACCCCTTGTAGGTCAGGCGGGTCGCCGGGTCGACCTCCACCCCGTCGACCGACAACCGCATGCCGCCGAACAGCAACAGGTTGAGCCCGGTCGCCGTGACGACGACGTCCGCGGGCAGCTCGTGCGCCCGCTGGCCGTCGCGACCGGCCACCCGGATGCCTTCGGCCGTGAACGAGTCGATGTCGTCGGTCACGACCGACGCCGACCCCGAGCGCAGCGCCCGGAACAGCGCGCCGTCCGGGGTGATGCAGAGGCGCTGGTCCCACGGGTCGTAGCTCGGCTGGAAGTGCCGGTCGACGTCGAAGTCGTCCGGCAGGCGCCGCGCCACCTGCGCCCGGAGGAACGCCTTCATCTTCTCGGGAGAACGTCGGCTCGTCTGGAAGCTGAGCAGCGCCATGCCGATGCTGCGCCACCGGATCAGCCGGTCGTCGACGGCCTGCGGCAGCAGCCGACGCCAGGCGCGGGGCTCCTTCCGTCGCGAGGGAAGGGACAGCACGTAGGTCGGCGAACGTTGCAGCATGGTGACCTGCTCGGCGCTCTCGGCGAGGGCGGGCACCAGGGTCACCGCCGTCGCCCCCGATCCGATCACGACGACGCGCTTGCCGCTCACGTCGAGGTCCTCCGGCCAGTGCTGGGGGTGCACGACGCGTCCGGCGAACGAGTCCTGCCCCGGGAACGCGGGCGACCAGCCCTCGTCGTAGCGGTAGTAGCCGGAACAGACGAACAAGAACGAGCACGTGATCGTGATCGTGACGCGACGAGCCGCCGGGGCGGCACCCGCGCCTCCTGCGCTCGGCTCCTCGCCGGCGGCGGACGACGCGTCCGCTGCCACCGCGCTCGCGACCTCGATCGTGACGGTCCACCGGGCCTCGGCGGAGGACCAGTCGGCGGCGACCACGCGGTGCCCGAAGCGGATCAGCCCGGCGACGCCCGTCTCGTCGGCCGTGTCACGGACGTACTCCCTGATCGCCTCGCCCGGGGCGATCGCCCGCGCGTCGCGCCAGGGTCGGAACCCGTAGCCGAGGGTGAACATGTCGCTGTCCGACCGGACCCCCGGGTAGCGGAAGAGGTCCCAGGTGCCACCGACCGCAGCACGCGCCTCGACGACGGCCAGGCTGCGACCGGGGAAGTCCCGGCGGAGCTGGGCCGCCACGCCGACCCCGGACAGGCCGGCGCCGACGACGAGCAGGTCGACGTGCTCGACGCCTCCCCCGGCGGGGCGGTCGTCACCACCGGCGGGGCGGTCGTCGCCCTCGCCCGGGACCGAGGAGGCGCGGGTCGCGTCGCTCACGGGACCAGCACGATCCGGATCGGGTCGCCTTCCTTGCGTTCGAGCATCTGCACCGCCCGTTCGGCCTCGGCCAGGGGCACGGTCGCGCTCACCGACCGGGAGAACTCGAGCCTCCCCCGGGCCGTCAGCGCGACGAGCGTCGTGACGTCGGCGGGCTCGGAGCCGTAGTGGCCGAGGACCTGCTGCTGCAGGAAGCTGAACTTCGTGCCGTCGGTGATCGTGATCGGCTGGTCCGACAGGCCGACGAGCGTCAACCGTCCCCGGTAGCCGAGGCAGGCGATGGCCTGCTCGCGAACGGCGGGCACCCCCGCGAAGTCGAAGGCCCGGGCGAGTCCGCGGCCACCGGTCGCCCGGCCGAGTGCCGCGGCGAAGTCCGGGTCGGCGGGATCGAGCGCGAGGTCCGCACCGAACTCGAGCGCCCGGGCCCGGGCACCGGGCAGGGGGTCGACCGCGACGATCGGCGCGGCGCCGAGCAGGGAGAGCAGCTGGACGGCGTGGGCGCCGAGGCCGCCGACGCCCCAGACGCCGACCGCCGTGCCGGGCCGGGTGTCGGCGGTCGTGGTCAGCGCAGCCCAGGGAGTCGACACGGCGTCGGGGATGAAGCAGGCCTGCTCGAACGGGAGGGAGTCCGGGATCGGCACCACCGTGTCGGCGCGGGCCACGGCGAACTCGGCCCACCCGCCGTCGTAGTCGACGCCGCGGGTGAAGACCTGGCCGTCGCGCTCCTCACCGGCCTGCAGCAGCACGCGGTCGCCGACGGCGACGTGCGTGACGCCGTCGCCCACCTGGTCGACCGTGCCGGCCACCTCGTGGCCGAGGGTGACGGTGTCGCCCGGCAGGTGCAGCGGCGTGAGCGACCCCTGGATCAGGTGCACGTCGCTGAGGCAGACGCCGGCGGCGGCGACGGCGATGCGCACCTGCCCCGGGCCGGCGTCGGGGGTGGGCACCTCGGTGACCGAGAAATGGCGGGTGCTGACGTCGAGGCGTCCGGCGAGCATGGTGGCTCCGTCCTGCGGGGCCCGGTCGGTCGGCTCTGACCGTGGGGCGTGACCGCACATCGGGTGCGACGGTACGCCTCCGACACGGATGTTGCACGCTGCACCCGCCGCGGGTCGGCGGGCCGACGGCGAGACCGCGGGACGTCGGCGAGACCCCCGCGCACGCACGGGGGTCTCGGCGACGATCCGGGGTCCGAGGCGGGCCCTACCCGCGACGGGGCTCGTCGTCCGCGGCGGCGTCGGCGAGGTGCTCGTCGGCACGCCGTCCGTCGGTGCCGACCATGGCGTGCAGCGAGCCGGTCGAGATGCGGTCGGGCGAGGTGCCCTCGAGCGAGCCCAGCCCACCCGCGCGACCGTCGAGCAGGCGCGTGGTGGCCGTGCCGGCCGAAGCGGAGTCCGAGCCCGAGCCCGAGCCCGACCCCGAGGAGGCGCCGTGACCGTCCGCGTTCATGGTCGCCTCGTCGAAGGGCGCACGACCCGACAGCACGGTCTCGACGCGGTCCTTGTCGATCTGCTTGGTCCAGGTGCCGACGAGGATCGTCGCGACGGCGTTGCCCGTGAAGTTGGTCAGGGCGCGCGCCTCGGACATGAACCGGTCGATGCCGACGATGACGCCGACGCCGTCGACCAGGTCGGGGCGGTGTGCCTGCAGGCCTCCCGCGAGGGTGGCGATGCCGGCGCCCGTGACGCCGGCGGCACCCTTCGAGGCGATCATCATGAACAGCAGCAGCGAGACCTGCTCACCGACGTCGAGCGGCGTGCCCATGGCGTTGGCGATGAAGAGCGACGCCATGGTCAGGTAGATCGCGGTGCCGTCGAGGTTGAACGAGTAGCCGGTCGGCACCGTGATGCCGACGACGGGCTTCGAGACGCCGAGGTGCTCCATCTTGGCGATGAGGCGGGGCAGGGCGACCTCGCTCGACGAGGTCGAGACGATCAGCAGGTACTCGCGTCCGAGGTACTTCATCACCCGGAAGATGTTGACGCCCGTGACGAGCTTAAGGATCGTGCCGAGCACGACGGCGACGAAGAGGATGCACGTGATGTAGAAGGCGACCATCAGGGTGCCGAGCGCCACGATGGCGGCGACGCCGGTCTCGCCGACCACCGCGGCGATCGCACCGAACGCGCCGATCGGGGCGACCCACATGATCATCGCGAGGATGCGGAACACCAGCACCTGCAGGTTGCGGACGCCCTCGAGGATCGTCGCGCCCCGATCGCCCATGCGCTGCAGGGCGAAGCCGACGAGCAGGGCCACGAACAGCGTCTGCAGGATGGAGCCGCTGGTCAGCGACGACACCAGCGTCTCGGGGATGATGCCGAGCAGGAAGCCCGCGGTGCCACCGGCCTCCTCGGCGGCGGGCGCCTCGTATCCGGTCGAGCCGATCATCAGGCCCTCGCCCGGGTGGATCAGGTTGCCGACCACGAGGCCGATGGCCAGGGCGAAGGTCGACATCGCGATGAAGTAGCCGAGCGCGAGCCCGCCCACCTTGCCGACGGTCGCGGCCTTGGCGATGGAGCCGACGCCGAGCACGATCGTGCAGAAGATCACCGGCGCGATCATCATCGAGATGAGCGACACGAAGGCGGTGCCGATCGGTTTCAGCTGCACGGCGACCTCGGGTGCCGTGAGGCCGACGACGATGCCGGCCGCGACGGCCACGATCACCGCGATGTAGAGCCAGTGCGAGCGGTCGATCCGGCGCCGGGGGCGGACGCCGCCCGTCGTCGTCGTTCCGCCGGGTGTGGGGGTCTGCGGGCCCTTGTGCGTCTTTGCCATGGGGGTCTTCCTCGAGCTCGTGACCGGCGGCGTCGTCGTCGACGGTCGTGCGGGGTTCGTCGCCGCGACTCTCGTCGGTCGCCGGGTGGACGTCGACGTTGTGGTCATACTGGTCGCGCCGGTGGTGCGTCATGATGGACGCCGGCCGCAGCGCAGCGAGGAGCCCGCCCGAGATGACCGTCGACCCCACCCGGTGGAGCATCGCCACCCGGCTGTTCGCCCTGCTCGTGGTCTTCGTCGTCGCCGTGACCCTGCTGGCGACGGCCTGGACGATCCGGTCGGCCCGCGACGACGCGGATCGCTCGGCGGCACGGGCCTGCCTGGCGCTCGCCACCTCGATCGCCGACAACCCCTACGTCGTCGACGCGCTGGGGACGTCCGACCCCAGCGCCCGTCTGCAGCCCTACGCCGTGGCCCTGATGAGCGACACGTCGACCGACTTCGTCACGATCATGCGGCCCGACCGCACGCGCCTGACGCACCCCGACCCCGACGAGATCGGCCGCCCGTTCGTCGGCACGATCGCCCCGGCCCTCCGCGGGGAGTCGTTCACCGAGACCTACGCCGGCACCCTCGGCCCGTCGGTGCGCGCGGTCGTGCCGATCGAGGGCGACGGCGAGGTCGTCGCCCTCGTGTCGGCCGGGGTCACGGTCGACACCATCACGCAGTCGGTCGGTGAGCGGCTGCCGCTCGTGTTCGCGGCCGCCGGGGCGACCGTGGTGCTCGGCGGCGTCGTCTCGTGGCTGCTCAGCCGGTACCTGCGGCGGGTGACCTGGGGCCGCGGCCCGGAGGAACTCGCCCGGATGTTCGCGTACTACGAGGGCGTGCTGCACTCCGTGCGCGAGGGTCTCGTGCTCGTCGACGACCGCGGCCGACTGACGCTCTACAACGACCAGGCGGCCGAACTGCTCGACCTGCCGCCCGGGGGCATCGCCGCTCCCGTCCCGCTGACCGACCTGCAGCTGCCCGACTCGCTGCGCGAGCTGCTCGCCTCCGGACGCCGCGCCTCCGACGAGGTGCACGTGACCGACGACCGCGTGCTGGTCGTGAACCAGGAGGTCACCGAACCCACCGAGGGCCCGTCCCACCCGACGCCCTGGACCGGACGAGGAGGCGCGACACCGTCAGGAGGCGCGGCACCGGTCACCGGCGCGGCCCGCCCGCGCTCCCGCCGCACGCTCGGGACGGTGACGACCCTGCGCGACCACACCGAGCTCACCCACCTCACCGGCGAGGTCGAGACCATGCGCACCCTCTCGGACGCGCTGCGCTCGCAGACCCACGAGTTCTCGAACCGGTTGCACACGATCGTGTCGCTGATCGAGCTCGGGCGTGGCGACGAGGCCCTCCGGTTCGCGGCCGACGAGCTCGACCTCGGCCAGCGGCTCGCCGACCGGGTCGTGGCCTCGATCGACGAGCCGACGCTCGCCGCCCTGCTGCTCGGCAAGGCGGCGCAGGCCCGCGAACGGTCGATCGACCTGCGCGTCGACGTCGAGCCCGAGCTGGGGACGATCGACGTCGAGCCCGGGGACCTCGTCACGATCCTGGGCAACCTCGTCGACAACGCCTTCGACGCGGTCGCCCCGACCCTCGACGCCCCCGCCCCCTCCCCTGATCCCAGCGGCCGCCCGGCCCGCCGGCCCCGGGTCGAGGTGACCGTCGCCCGGGTCGAGGGCGGCGTCCAGCTCGACGTCGAGGACGACGGTCCGGGGCTCGACGACGTCGAGCTCGCCTTCCGGCGGGGGTTCAGCACCAAGCCGACGTCGGCGGGCGGACGCGGCATCGGCCTCGCGCTCGTCCGTCAGGCCGTGGGTCGGGTCGGAGGTCGGCTCGACGTCGCCACGGGAACCGACGGGACCACCTTCTCGGTGCTGCTGCCCGACCGGCGGCCGGACGACGTCGACACCGCCGCCCGACGTCGGGGTGGGGTTCGGTCGTGACCGGCGCCTCCTCGTCCGTCGACCGGGTCCGCGTGCTCGTCGTCGAGGACGAGCCCCTGACCGCGGAGGCGCACGTCGCGTACCTCGACCGGCTGGACGGCTTCGAGGTGGTCGGCCGGGCGCGGGACGGACGCGAGACCCTCGACGCGGTCCGCGCGCTCGGCGGCCCCCACGGGCGGGGTCTCGACCTCGTGCTGCTCGACATGAACCTGCCCGACACGCACGGTCTGCAGCTCTGCCGGGCCCTGCGGGCGGCGGGGTCGAGCGTCGACGTCATCGCGATCACGGCCGTGCGGGACGCCTCCGTCGTGCGGACCGCGGTGTCGCTCGGCATCGTCCAGTACCTGATCAAGCCGTTCACCTTCGCGACGTTCGCCGACCGGCTCGGGGCCTACCGGGCGTTCCGCGAGTCGCTGGCGACCGGGCAGGGACAGGTGACCCAGTCGGACGTCGACTCGGGGTTCGCCACCCTGCGCCGGGCACCGGCACCGACGCTGGCCAAGGGCCTCGCGCCGGCCACGCTCGAGCAGGTCGTGGCGGTGCTGCGTCGCGGCGGGTCACCGTCGGCGGGCGAGGTGGCGGATGCCGCCGGGGTGTCGAGGGTGACCGCCCGCCGGTACCTCGAGCACCTCGCCGACACGGGGGCGGCGACCCGCGAGCCCCGGTACGGCAGCCCGGGCCGACCCGAGCACGGCTACCGCTGGAACTGAGCGGGCGGCCTGCCCTGCGGGTCAGCGCCGGACGAGCCGTGCGATCTCGGGCAGCGCCGCGAGGGTGCCGGACGCCCCGTGCTGGTCGGGGTCGAGGGCGAGACGCCTCAACCCGGCACGCGTGTAGGTGCCGACGTCGGCCACGAAGTGGGCGGGCGCGCGCCAGACCAGCCGGTCGGCCGACGACGCGTCGAGGCCGCGGGCGAGGGCGGCGTCCCGAGCGCGCTCGGGCGAGGTGAAGGCGAGCAGCGTCGGGGTGCCCTCGTCCACGACGGCGAAGGGCCTCGAGGCCCCGGCCGTGCCGCGGTCGACGAACCACCAGGCCTCGAGTCGGAACGCCGGGCGCCAGAGGGCGACCGGGTCGTCGACCACGACGGCCGTGGTCCGCACCGGCGTCGCGTCGACCACAGGAGGCGGCACGACGACCGGTGCCGCGCTGCCGGGGGCCACCCGAGGAGGCGCGGGCCGCGTCACCGGCGTCGGTCCCGCCGGCGGGGCCGCCCGGTCGACGACCTTCTCGAGCCGGGCTCGACGGCGCTGTCCCAGACCGATCCTCACGAGCACGATGCCGCCGGCGACGAGGACGGCGACCACGGCGAGGGCGACCACGACGTCGACGGACGACTGCCGACCGGGCGCCACGAGCCCGACGAGCAGCACCGACGCGCCGATCGGCGACCCGACGACGGCGATCGCGAGCAGCACGATCCCCCAGGTGAGTGCTGCGGTGCCCGACGGGCCGCGACGGCTCGACGGACGGCGGGGGTCGGAGGGGTCGGGGCTCGGCATCGGTCCAGCGTAGGGCGGCCGGCCGGGTGAGGCCCGGGTGCGGCGGCGGTGCCCGCTGCGACCCCGACGCGGCTCCTCAGCGGCCTGTCGCCTACTCGACCGCGCGGGACCAGCCGAGCCCGCGGTCCTCGACCAGGCCCTGCAACACGCCGGTCATGGCGGCGAAGTCGGTCGACCCGAGGGCGTCGGTGAGAACGACGTAGGCGTGGGCGGCGTCCGCCGGCAGCGACGGCGTTGCGCGGGTCGGGTCGACCAGTCGCGTCGTCCCCTCGCTACCGGCGTGCCGACGCACCTCGTCGTGGTCCCGCAGGTGGAAGTTGACGAGCCGCTTCCCGTCGCCGATCGCGAACAGACGGGCGACGATCGACAGCCGTCGCACCGACCTCCCGCCCGCGCCGGCCAGGGGGCCGGCCGGCCCGTCGACCCAGCTCACCCGGGTGACCGAGTGCCACGGCACGACGACGCTGCCGTCGATGACGATCGCCGACGCGTGGACCGACAAGGACGGCCGGCCACGGCGGCGCACGGCTCCGACGTACTCGGAGAACGTCGCGATCGGCAACAACGTCGGCAAGATCCAGAGGGCGACCACGAACCAGAGCAGCGCGGTGCTGGTGATCGCCCACGTCACGAGGGCGGCGAGCAGGGCGAGGGCGAGGAGGACTCCGACGCCTGAACCGACCAGCTGACGCCGGAGCCGCCGACCGTCCTGGGCGACCACGAGCACCGGCGCGTCCGTCGGGCGGGCGAAGCGGTCCGGACCGGCCGGCGGCGTGGACGTCGAGCCGTTCGAGTCTGCTGTGCGCCGCGCCCGCCGATCGACGCCGAACTTCCGCATGGCGTCGAGTGCACCCAGGGGTGCATAGGGTCCCTTCCCCTCGACGTCGAAGAGGACGCCGAACACGCCGGTGCGCTCCCGCGCGACGGCATCGTCGACGAAGCCCCTCGACGGCAGGGCGAGGAGCCGGCCGGCCTCCTCGTCCGACAGCCCTCGCGCGAAGCCGTGCTGCCGCGCCCGCTCGGGCGACGTGAAGGCCAGGACCATCGGACGTCCGTCGACGTCGGCCACCAGGGGCTGCACGTCGGGCAGTTCGCCACGGGCGATGAACCACCAGCGGTCGAGGGCGAAGAGGGCGTCCCAGAGGTCGGCCTGGGCGTCGGTGTCGTCGATGCCCCGCAGTTCGGACACCCGGGTCAGCTCGTCGATCCGTTGGCTCGTCGCCCGCATCTCGTCGGCCGAGGGTGGCGGGGGCAGGGGGACGCCGCCCGAGCCAGGCGGAAGGGTCTGTTCACTCACGAGCCCAGCGTAGGGGGACGACGCAGGTGAGCGAGAGATCCTCATGGTCCACTGCCCCGGGGGATCGACGGAGCCGTCCGTCGGCACTACGCTCCGACCATGGCCGACACGCGTGGACCCCAGATCGTCCGAGGCGACCCCGAGGTGACCCGGGCGACGCTCGACCTGAAACTGCCGGTGGCGATGCTGCCCGGCCTCGTGCGTCGAGCACTGCAGGCGAGCCCCACGTTCTCGTTGGGGGACGCCGACGAGACGGGGGCCACGCTTCTGCGTCGGTCGGCGTCGGCCAGCGGCACGGACACCGTGAGGCTCGACTTCGCCCCGTCCGAGAAGGGCAGCCGGGTCTCGGCCGAGGTCCACTCCCCCGGCGGCACGATCGGCACGTCGGTCAAGCGCCGCGACGACGACACGACCGCCCTGTTCGAGGCGATCGCGAAGGCCGCCGGGCCCTTCTGACCGGTGACGGGGCACGGGCCGACACCGCGCCTCCCTCGGGGACGCCGACGGGTCAGACGCCCACGATCCAGGTGTCCTTCGCGCCCCCGCCCTGCGACGAGTTCACGATCATGCTGCCCTCGGGCGCCACGCGGGTCAGCGCCAGGTCGGCGAGCACGCTCTCGCCCGCCCCGGTGCCGGTGAGGTACACGAAGCAGCGGAGGTCGACGTGCCGGGGCTGCAGCCCGGTCGGGGTCAGGGTCGGGTGCGACGACAACGTCACCACCTCCTGCGCGACCCAGCCCGACGGGTCCCGGGCGATCTCGGCCCGACGCTCGGCCACGACCGCCGCGCTGGCCGAGGGGCCGATCAGGACGCCGCGACCCCCCTCGCCGTCCACCGGCTTCGTGACGAGCTCGCCCACCCGGTCGAGGACCGCGAGCCGCTCGGCCGGGTCGCCCGTCCGGTAGGTCGGCACCGACTCGAGCAGCGGACGCTCGCCCAGGTAGTACCAGATGAGGTCGGGTACCGCGCAGTACATCGCCTTGTCGTCGACCAGCCCGTTGCCGGGGGCGTTGACGAGCACGACGCCGCCCGCCGCCGCCACGTCCATCAGGTGCTCGCCGAGCAACGGGTCGTGCGGCGCGTGCACGTCGACCAGCTCGCGGTCGAGCCGCAGGTAGAGCGCGTCGACGACGGTGCCGGTCCTGCGGTCGACGACCCGCGCCTCCCGGACCTCGACGTCGTCGGCCTGCAGCAGCAGCAGCCCCGCGCCCTCGGCGAGGGTGCGGTGCTCGTACCAGGCCGGGCTCGCGGGGCCCTCGCTGAGGACCGCGCCGACCGGCTCGCCTCCGCCCCGAGGAGGCGCGGCGTGCGCCAGCAGCGTCGCCCTCAGCACCGAGAACACGCTCGTCGGGTCGAGCAGCCCCGCCGGCCGCGGAGCGTCCGGCACCACCTCGTCGAGCAGCCGTCGCACGGCGATCGAGAACGCGGCCCCGCTCGGTGCCCGGACGTTGTCCTCGAGCACGCGCCAGCCACCGAGCTCGTCGCGCACGAGGTCGAAACCCTGCACCGCCGCGCGCACGGCGTCCGCGGGCAGCCGGGTGGCCTCGGTCCGCCACCCCGCCGCGCCGACGACCTGCTCGTGGGTCAGCACGCCGTCCGCGACGACCCGGCGCTCACCGTAGGCGTCGCGGAGGAACGCCTCGATCGCCCGGGCGCGCTGGGTCAGGCCGGCCTCGAGGCGGCTCCACTCGTGCCGCGTGACGATGCGGGGCACGAGGTCGCAGTGGAACGCCCGGTGGTCGCCGCCGACGCCGAACCCGAGACCGGCCCGCTCGCACCAGGCGTCCCGTGCGACGGCGCGGGCGCGGGCCTCGGTCGCGCCGAGCTGCTGGAAGAAGCCGGCGACGTCCCGGTAGGCCGGGCGGGGGTGGAGTCCCGGGCCGATCGCCTCGTCGCCGGCACGGAACCGGTACCCCACGAGGGTCGGCGCCGGGTCGTCGAGCCCGGCGGCGGGACCGTGCGTCTCGCGGACGACCAGGTCGACCACGTCGTCGAGCCGTCCCCTCTCGGCGAAGGCGGCGCGCTGCCGGTCGGCCGAGTTGCCCCGGGCGAGCGTGGCCTCGGCGAGGTCGGACACGGTCTGCCAGTCGCCGAACTCCTCGAGTTGTGGCCGCAGCCGGGTCACGAGCTGCCGGACCGCCTCGGCCGCGGGCAACCGCGAGGGGTGCTGTTCGAGGTCGAGCAGCTCGCCGGCGAGCCCGCTGCGCGCCGCCTGCCACATCGCGGCCCGGTGCAGCGGCGCCGCCCGGTGCCGGGCGGGGCGGCCGGCCTCGACGTCCGTCTCGGCCCGGCGCACCGCGGCGCGGTAGAGGCCGGCGATCAGCACCGCGTCGTCGACCAGCGGGCAGGCGTCGCAGGTGCGCAGCTCGAGGGTGGGCGCGTGGCTCGAGGGCCGGACGTCGAAGTAGGCCATGCCGCTGTCGGCGATCACGCCCGACCCGATGAGGTCGGCGAGCAGCTGGTCGTACTCGGCGGCGTCGGCCATCGGGCCGGTCGCCCCGGCGCTCGGCCACCGTTGCCAGATGAGCGAGCGGATGCTCGCGTAACCGGTGTCCTGGCCGTTGAGGTAGGGCGAGCTGGCGCTCAGGGCGAGTAGGGCGGGCAGCACCGGGGCGATCCGCCCGGCGACGTCCACGGCGAGGTCGCGGTCGGCGACGCCCACGTGGATCTGCAGGCCGCAGATCAGCTGCTCGTCCACGAGCAGGCGGTACTGCTCGTGCATGCGCCCGTAGCGCCCGGTCGTGGTCAGTTCGAAGTCGGCGACCTCGCTGCGCGGGGCCGTGCCGACGGCGCCGATGGCGAGCCCCTCGGCGGTCGTCACCTCGACGAGGTCCCGACGGAGGGTCAGGATCTCACGCCGCAGGTCGTCGAGCGTGGTCACGACCGGGACGTTGGTCTCGATCGTGGTGCGCTGCAGTTCGGCCCCGTAGCGGTCGGCAGGCAGCCGGGCGAGGAGGTGCGGCGCCCTGGCCGACAGACGCCCCGTCTCGAGGTCGATCAGGTGCAGTTCTTCTTCCGCCCCCAGCGTCAGCTCTGCGCTCATGCCTGCACAGTACGGGCGTGGCCCGGTTCTGCCCGCCTCTTCATGAGGATTTCACATGAACGGGTCACGAGGAGGCGCGGCCCCGTTGGCCTCGGAGTCAGACCCGAGCGGTCTGGCGCACCCCCGCGGCGGGCAGCAGCACGCCGTCTATGAGCCCGACGAGGTAGTCGCGGTCGACGGGCTTGCGGAGGACGAGCACCCGGTACGACACCATCGACGGGGTGACGAGGGCGAGTGCCTCGATGTCGGTGTCGGCCGCGATCTCGCCTCGCTCGAGGGCGCGGCGCAGCAGCAGGCGGTTGGCCTCGGCACGGGGTTGGACGATCGCGGCGTCGACGGCCTCGGCCAGCTCGGGCGTGGTCGAGAGCATCGTCACGACGCCCGCCATGACCCGCATCTTCTTCTCGGCGTCGTCGATGCTGTGCGGCTTGATCATCGCCAGGAGGTCTCCGCGCAGCGTGCCGGTGTCGGGCAGGCCGTCGAGGTCGACGGCCCCCTGCTTGAGGCAGGCCACCGCGTCGACGACGAGCTCGCCCTTCGAGGCCCAGCGGCGGTAGAGCGTGGCCTTGCCGGCCTTGGCGCGCGCGGCCACCATCTCGATGGTCATGCCCTCGAAACCGGTCTCGGCGAGCACGTCGATGGTGCACCGGAGGATCTCGGGGTCGCGGCTGTGGTCGCGCTTGCGACCCGGTCGCGAGGGGGTCGCGGGGTCGGTCTCGGCGGGCGTCGTCGCCGCGCCTTCCCTGTCGGTCATGGGGGCGACTCTACCTCGGATGTTTACGAAACTGCCTGTATCCGAAACTGGCGAGACTCGTATATGCTCGCGCTCATGTCTCAGGCCTCCACCTCCCCTGACGGCGCGACCCGCGCCTCCTCGTCCTCCCCCACCCCGCCGCCGTCCCGGCGCTGGTGGACCCTCACCACCGTCGCCCTCGCCCAACTGATGGTCGTCCTCGACTCGACCGTCGTGAACATCGCGCTGCCCGCCGCCCAGACCGACCTCGGCTTCTCGGACGGCGACCGGCAGTGGATCATCACCGCCTACTCGCTCGCCTTCGGCAGCCTGCTGCTCGTCGGCGGCCGCGTCAGCGACCTGATCGGCCGCAAGCGCACGTTCATCATCGGCCTGATCGGCTTCGCCCTCGCCTCGGCCCTCGGCGGTGCGGCCGGCACCTTCGGGCTGCTCGTCTTCGCCCGCGCCCTGCAGGGCGCGTTCGGCGCCCTGCTCGCCCCGACCGCCCTCGCCGTCTTGACCACGACCTTCACGATCCCGAAGGAGCGCGCCCGCGCGTTCGGCGTGTTCGGGGCGATCGCCGGTGCCGGCGGAGCCATCGGCCTGCTGCTCGGCGGGTTCCTGACCCAGTACGCCTCGTGGCGCTGGAACCTCTACATCAACGTCGTCATCGCCGCCGTCGCGATCGTCGGGGCCGCGATCTTCGTGTCGCACGTCACCCGCACCGGACCGCGACCCAAGCTCGACGTGCCCGGCACGCTGCTCGTCTCCGGCGCGCTCTTCTCGCTCGTCTACGGCTTCTCGAACGCCGAGACGCAGGGTTGGGACTCGCCGCTGACCTGGGGCTTCCTGGCGGCGGCCGTCGTGCTGCTCACCTCGTTCGTCACGTGGCAGCGCCGGGCCGAGCACCCCCTGCTGCCCCTGTCGATCGTGCTCGACCGCAACCGGGGTGCCGCCTACGCGTCGGTGACCATCGCGGGTGCGGGCATGTTCGGCATCTTCCTGTTCGTGACGTACTACCTGCAGACCTCGCTCGGGTACACGCCGACCAAGACCGGCCTGGCCTTCCTGCCCATGATCGCGATGCTCGTCCTCGCGGCCCAGCTGTCGACGAACATCTTCGTGCCGCGCTTCGGGCCCAAGATCATGGTGCCGTTCGGCATGTCCCTCGGCGTGGTCGGCATGTTGCTGCTCACCCGGCTCGACCTCGAGAGCATGTACGCCGCCAACGTCCTGCCGGCGTTGATGGTGTTGGGCTTCGGCATGGGCTCGATCATGCCCGCGTCGATCCAGACCGCCACGCTCGGCGTCGACCGCGGACACGCGGGCGTCGCCTCGGCCATGGTCAACACGAGCCAGCAGGTCGGCGGGTCGATCGGCACGGCACTGCTCAACACCCTGGCGGCGACCGCGGCCGCGAACTACGTGGCCGACCACCTGCCCGCGACCGGGGCCGTCGCGGCCGAGGCCGCCGTGACCGGCTACGCCACGGCGTACTGGTGGGGAGCAGGGTTCTTCGCGGTCGGCGCGGTCATCGCGGCCCTGCTGTTCCGTCGCCGCATCCCGCAGTCGGACGAGGTGGACGCGTCGGCCTCGCCCGCCGTGGACGCATCGGTCCCGGTGCACTGACGCGACCCCCTCGCCCGGACGACCCGCGCCTCCTCAGCCCTCGGGGCCGGGGAGGCGCGGGTCGTCCGGGCGTCGGACGTCGCGTCGGTCAGGACGCGGCTTCGTCCTCGTCGTAGCGGTCGACGCTGATCGTCGGGATCGACGCCGTGATGACCGAACCGTCGGCGCGCATCAGCCCGCGGAGGTCGCTCGTCGTGGGGACGCGCGTGGTGATGCGCGGCCCCTGGCCCTCGAGGGCCACCCGCACCGGAGCCTCGGGGGTGACCCGGAACTCGTCGCCGCGGACGGACAACGTCACGGCGTCGCCCGTCTCGACGGTGAAGACGATCTCGTGCTGGGCGAGGTCGACGCGCACCCGGCTGCCCTTGATCGCGACGCGGAACGAGAGCTCGTCCCAGTCGGCCGGCAGGCGCGGGTCGAAGGTGATCGAGCCGAGCCAGTCGCGCATGCCGCCGTACCCGTTGACCAGCGCGCTCCAGATGCCGCCGGTCGACGCCACGTGGACGCCGTCGGACGTGTTCTTGTGCAGGTCGGCCAGGTCGACGTAGAGGGACGACAGGAAGTACTGCTGCGACAGCTGGTGGTGGCCCACCTCGGCCGCGATGATCGACTGCACGACGCCGGACAGGGTCGAGTCGCCCGTCGTCAGCGCGTCGTAGTACTCGAAGTTGCGCAGCTTCTGCTCGGGCGTGAACTCGTCGCCCTGCAGGTAGAGCGCGAGCACGACGTCCGCCTGCTTGAGCACCTGGAAGCGGTAGATGACCAGCGGGTGGTAGTGCAACAGCAGCGGTCGCTTGTTCGCCGGGGTGGCCTCGAGGTCCCAGAGCTCCTTGTCGAGGAACTGGGCGTCCTGCGGGTGGATGCCCCGGTGGTCGTCGTACGGGATGTGCATCGCCTCGGCGGCGAGCTGCCACCCCGTGATCTCGTGCTCCTCGAGGCCGAGGCGGTCGACCATCCGGTCGAACGCGACGGGAGAGTCGTCCTTCAGGCGGGTGACCGCCCGGACGGCCGCCCGGAGGTTCGCCCGCGCCATGACGTTCGTGTAGAGGTTGTCGTCGACGACGGTCGTGTACTCGTCGGGCCCGGTGACCCCGTCGATGTGGAACCGCTGGTCGCCGTTCGAGCGCCAGAAGCCGAGGTCGGCCCACAGGCGCGCCGTCTCGACGAGGATGTCGACGGCACCTCTCTGCAGGAAGTCCTCGTCGCCGGTCGCCTGGACGTACTGGCTGAGGGCGTGGCTGATGTCGGCGTCGATGTGGTACTGGGCCGTGCCGGCGGCGTAGTACGCGCTCGACTCGAGCCCGTTGATGGTGCGCCACGGGAACAGCGCGCCGCGCTGGTTCAACTCGACGGCCCGGTCACGGGCGGCGTCGAGCATGCCCAGACGGAAGCGCAGGGCGTTCCGGGCCACGTTGGGCGAGGTGTACGTCAGGAACGGCAGGACGTAGATCTCGGTGTCCCAGAAGTAGTGTCCGCCGTAGCCCGACCCCGTCACGCCCTTGGCCGCGACCCCCTGACCGTCGGTCCGGGCCGTCGCCTGCGCGAGCTGGAAGAGGTTCCAGCGGACGGCCTGCTGGATCTCGGGTTGGCCGGCGACCTGGACGTCGCTGCGCTGCCAGAAGTCGTCGAGCCAGGCGCGCTGGTGCTCGAAGATCTCGGCCGTGGGCGTCTCGGCGGCCCGGTCGAGGGTGCGGTCGCACCGGTCGGCCAGTTCGCGAGGCGGCACGCCGCGACTCGTGTGGTAGGTGATCGTCTTGGTCAGGCGGACCTTCTGGCCGGCCTGCGCCTTCACGCGGTAGACGTGCTTGGCGATGTCGTCGTCGATCTGCGAGGACTGGTCCCACTCGGCGTCGGTCTCGATGCGGTGCTCGGCGCCGACCGCGATCGTCATGCCCGAGTTCGTCGTGCGGTAGCCGAGCACGGCCCGCGTGCCGCCGTTGCGGTTGAGCACGGGCTGGAGCACCCGGTCGTCGAACGACTCGGCCTTGCGCGGGTCGAACGCCTCGGCCGCGGCCCGCATGCCGGCGTGGTACTGGTCGCCCATGTCCTGACGGTTGAGGATCTGGCTCGAGATCAGCAGCGACGCCGACGAGTCGAGCATCGTGACTTCGTACTCGATGACGACCAGGTGGCGGTCCTCGAAGCTCACCAGACGGCGGCTGGTCACCAGGACGCGCTTGCCCGAGGGCGTGCGCCAGTCGATCTCGCGGGTGAGGACGCCGTCGCGGAAGTCGAGGCGTCGCGTGTGGCGGAGGATGTCGGCCTCGAAGAGCACGAACGGTTCGTCGTCGACGTAGAGGCGGATGACCTTCGCGTCGGGCACGTTGACGATCGTCTGGCCGACCCGGGCGAACCCGAAGGCCTCTTCGGCGTGCCGGATGGGCCAGGTCTCGTGGAACCCGTTGACGAAGGTGCCGAACGAGTGACCGCCGCGCCCCTCGTCGGGGTTGCCGCGGAGGCCGAGGTACCCGTTGCCGACCGCGAAGACGGTCTCCGTGAGGCCCTCGTCGCCTTGGATGTACTCGTCCTCGACGAATGCCCACTCGTCGACGGGGAACCGAGAGCGGTCGAGCGGGTCGGACGTGATGTGGTTCACGACTGTGCCTCCGTGGTGCCGGTGCTGCTGCTGCTGGTCGAGGGGGTGCCCGGTGTCGCCTGGTCGGGATTCGGAGCCGAGGAGGCGCGGGTTCGGTCGAGCGCCTCGACCAACTCGCCGAGGTCGTCGACCACCAGGTCGGCCCCGAAGTCGAGGAGGGTCTGCGCGCCCGTGCCGCGGTCGACCCCGAGCACGAGGCCGAAGGAACCGCGGCGACCGGCCTCGACGCCGGACTGCGCGTCCTCGACGACGACGCAATCGTCGGCGGTGAGGCCGAGGCGGCGGGCGCCTTCGAGGTACGTGTCGGGGGCGGGCTTGCCGGCGATGCCCTCGGCCGCGGCCACGACGCCGTCGACGATCACGTCGAAGCGGTCGCGGAGGCCCGCGGCCTCGAGCACCGGCACGGCGTTGCGCGAGCTGGAGACCACGGCGACCCGGACGCCCTCGGCGAGGGCCCGGTCGAGGAAGGCCACCGACCCCGGGTACGGCGTGACGCCGTTCTCGGCGAGCTCGGCGGCGAAGGCCGCGTTCTTGCGGTTGCCGAGACCGCACACCGTCTCGGCCTCGGGGTCGTCGTCGGGTGACCCCTCGGGCAGGACGACGTCGCGGGCCGCGAGCATCGCCCGGACGCCGTCGTAACGGGGCCGACCGTCGACGTGCTCGAAGTAGTCGGCCTCGGTGTAGGGCGCGAGGTCGTGCGCGGCGAAGTAGTCGCCGAAGAGGCGGGCCCACGCGCGCATGTGGACCTCGGCGGTCGGCGTCAGGACGCCGTCCAGGTCGAAGAGCAGGGCGCGGAGGTGCGAGAGGCGCGAGGCGTCGCGGGGCGTGGCGATGGACACGGGGTGCCGATCCCTTCGAGCGTGCGGGCAGGGTGAGAGGCACCGGGGCGACGACGGCTCGGTGCCGGTGAGGCGGGAACGTTTCGGGCAGGACGATGACGCGGGGCGACGGGACGAGCGGGTGGTGCGGGCCAGCTGCTGTGCCGACGGGGTGATGCGGGGTGGGCCCCACGGGTCAAGTGTGGCACCGCTGCGCCCCGACACCTAGCCACACGTCCGGGGGTGTGGACGACGCACGCCCTGGGGGCGGGACGACGGGGGCCGGCGGACGATCCAGGGGAGGACCACGACACCTGGGGAGCGAGCCGGAGGTGTCGGCGGCGGCTGACATCATGGGCGGCATGGACCTGGGCGACGAGTTCGACGTGCACGACGGCTTCCCGGCCGGTGACGGCGACGCCGACGGCCCCGTCCACTCGACGGCCGTGCCGATGGTCGACGCCGTCGACGTCATCCGGCTCGTCGGACCGCGCGCCTTCAACCGGGCGAAAGAATACGTCCGCGACGGATCCGTGCTCGACACCGCCTGGCACCCCGCGGACGAGCGCCTCGAGGGCACCGTCCGAGGGGCCGAGTCGACGCCCTACCAGGTCGTCGTCGACCTGCGGGCGACCCGCGGCGAGTACAGCCGACCGGTCCGCAGCCGCTGCACCTGCCCGATCGGCAGCGACTGCAAGCACGTCGCGGCGACGCTGTTGCAGAGCAACTCCCGGGCCGTGGCCGATCGCAGCGCCCCGGCCCCCACCGTCGACGAGCTGACGACCGGGGGCGTGACCGCGCTCGGGGCGGCCCGGTCCGGCACGGGAGCGAGCGACTGGCGGTCGACGGTGGGGGCGATCGGGCAGCCGACCCGCGCCTCCTCGGTCCGGACGACGCGCATGGGTCTGCTCTTCGAACTGCGCGACCGGGCGCACTCGACCCGGGGGCGCGCGGTCGCGCCCTCGGCCCGGCGGCAGGGCGGACCGACGGTGCAGCGACTCGGCGTACGGCCGGTCACCCTGAGCGGCACGGGCAACTGGGTGCGCGGCAACCTGACCTGGACGTCGCTGCCGTACCAGCTCAACCGGCTGGCCATCGAGCCCGATCAGCACGCCTGGTTCGGCCAGTTCGCGGCGCTCCACCGGTCGGCGGTCTCGACCTACACGCCGGGCGACGCCGACTGGTTGTTCGTCGACGACTTCGCCAGCCCGTTGCTGTGGCCGCTGCTGGCCGAGGCCGGTCGCCTGGGCATCTCGCTCGTGACGGGCAAGCGCGCGACCGACGTCGTCGTCGGCGACGAGGCCCGCGTCACGGTCGACGCGGTGCGGGGCGACGACGGCTCGATGCTGCTGACCGCCGGGGTCACCGTCGACGGCGTGGCCCGTCGCGCGGAGTCGACCGGCGTCATCGCCGACCACGGGGTGTGGTGCGTCGCCCACGAACCCGCACCGACCTTCACGCTCGCGCCGACCGCGGGGCCGCTCGACGACGAGCAACGGCGGTTGCTGACCATCACGCCCGAGGTCGTGGTCCCGGCCGCCGACTCCGACGAGTTCCTCCGCGACTACTACCCCACCCTCCGCCGGCGCGTCGACGTCGTCAGCTCGGACGCGTCGATCGAGTTCCCGACGATCGTGCCGCCCGTGCTGACGCTCACCGTCGGGTTCGAGAAGGGGCAGACCATCCGCCTGACCTGGCGGTGGACGATCGACGGGGCACCCCGACCGCTGACGGCCCACTCCCCCGTCCCCGACCTGGCCGAACTCGACGTCGTCCCCCGCGACCAGGTGCTGAAGGGGGTGACCGCAGCCGAGTTCGCGACCGGCACGCTGCCGGCACTCGAGGCGCGACCCGACGTGCAGGTCGACCTCGTCGGCACGCGGCCCGACTACCACGAGCTGACCGACGAGCCCCGACTGACCATCACCACGATGCCGACCGACAAGCGCGACTGGTTCGACCTCGGCGTGCTGGTCACCGTCGAGGGACGGACCGTGCCCTTCACGCCGCTCATCACCGCCCTCGCGAAGGGGCGCAAGAAGCTGCTGCTGGTCGACCACTCGTACCTGTCCCTCGACCACCCGGCCTTCGACGAGCTCAAGAGGCTCATCGACGAGGCGTCGGCACTCGACGAATGGGAGGTCGCGCCGCGCATCAACCGCTACCAGGCCAGCCTCTGGTCCGAGCTCGACGAACTCGCCGACGAGACGGTGCCCGCCGCCGAGTGGCAGCGGTCGGTCGGCGGACTGCTCGCCCTGGCCGACGCCGGCGGCCTCGCAGCCGCCACGGCGACCCCCGTGCCGGCCACGGTCGACGCGACCCTCCGCCCGTACCAGCACGAGGGGTTCGCCTGGCTCGCCTTCCTCCACGAGCAGGGGCTCGGCGGGGTGCTGGCCGACGACATGGGCCTCGGCAAGACCCTGCAGACGCTCGCCCTCGTCGCGCACGTGCGCGAGACCGAACGGGTGCGGGCAGGCGGCCCGGCAGCCGCCGCGGACCCGGCACCGGCCACGGCCACGGCAGCGGCCACGGCCACGGCCGAGGCGGCCCCGGCCGCGGCCGCGGCCGACGGTCCCGGCGCTCCTCCCGCGCCCTTCCTCGTCGTGGCCCCGACGTCGGTCGTGTCGAACTGGGTGGCCGAGGCCGCCCGCTTCACACCAGGGCTGACCGTCCGCGCCGTGACCGCCACGCAGGCCAAGGGCGGACGCGGTTCGGTGCACGACCTCGCCCGGGATGCCGACGTCGTCGTCACCTCGTACGCCCTGTTCCGCCTCGACTTCGCCGCCTACCAGGCCGAAGGGTGGGCGGGGCTGATCCTCGACGAGGCACAGTTCGTCAAGAACCGTGCCTCGCAGGCCCACCGGTGCGCGGTCGACCTCGACGTGCCGTTCAAGCTCGCCATCACCGGCACGCCGCTCGAGAACAGCCTGACCGACCTGTGGTCCTTGCTGCACGTGGTGGCGCCCGGACTGCTCGGCAGCAGCGTCCGCTTCGCCGACGACTACGTCAAGCCCATCGCCACGGGCGAGGCACCCGACCTGCTCCAGAAGCTCCGCCGGCGCATCCGACCCCTGATGATGCGCCGGACGAAAGAACAGGTCGCGTCCGACCTGCCCGCCAAGCAGGAGCAGGTCCTCCGCGTCGACCTCGACCCCGCGCACCGCGACCTCTACGACGCCTTCCTGCAGCGTGAACGACAGAAGCTGCTCGGCCTGATGGACGACCTCGACCGCAACCGGTTCATCGTCTTCCGGTCGCTCACCCTGCTGCGCCTCCTCTCGCTCGACGCCTCACTCGTCGACGAGGCCTACGCCGACATCCCCTCGGCGAAGCTCGACCAGTTGCTCGACGAACTCGAGGACGTGATCGCCGAAGGACACCGCGCCTTGATCTTCAGCCAGTTCACGACGTTCTTGCACAAGGTCGCCGCCCGGCTCGAACAGCGTGGGGTCGCGTTCGAGTACCTCGACGGGTCGACCCGACGTCGGGCCGAGGTGATCGATCGGTTCAAGACCGGCGACGCACCCGCGTTCCTCATCAGCCTGAAGGCGGGTGGGTTCGGCCTCAACCTGACCGAGGCGGACTACGTGTTCATCCTCGACCCGTGGTGGAACCCGGCCACGGAGGCCCAGGCGGTCGACCGCACGCACCGCATCGGGCAGACCGACAACGTGATGGTCTACCGGATGATCGCGAACGACACCATCGAGGAGAAGGTCCTGGCCCTCCAGGCCCAGAAGTCGCAGCTCTTCGACGCCGTGATGGACGACGACGCCGTGTTCAACGCGGCGCTCACCGCCGACGACATCCGCGGCCTGCTCGACGCCTGACCCGAGCCGGGGCAGCGGGCGTCAGGCCAGCGACACCGTCTCGGCGAAGGTCCGCGTGGTCGGCGGCGCCAGCAAGACCTCGGGCAGGCGGTTGGCCCCCTCGGGCGTGGCGCGCCAGGCGACGTAGGCGTCGTGGTCGGCCGACGAGGCCCACGTCTCGACGACGATCATGACCGACGGGTCGGCGTCGTCGATCAGCACCTCGAGCCCCTCGCAGCCGGGCCAGGCGCGCGTGGCGACGAGGGTCTCGCGGGCGATCTCGTGGGCGACGTCGAGCCGGGCGGGGTCGACGTGCAGTTCGAGGTGGACGGTGGTGGACATGGTGGTCCCTTCGATCGGGCGGCGGCCCCGGGAGCGGGCCGCGCGGCGGACGGGCCGCGACCTCCCACCCTGGCACCCGCGCCTCCTCGTCCGCCGGGTCAGGCGACCTCGACGGTCACGCGGTGCCAGCCCTCGGCCCCGTTCGGAGCCGGCTGGACGTACTGCTCGCGCTGCCAGGTGCCGTCCGCGCCCTGCGCCCGCACGTCGATCGTGTGCGACCCCGAGCCCGCGGCCCCGGCGTCCCAGCGATGGACCCACTGGCGCCACGTGTCGGCCGAGACCGAGTCGGCCAGGGTCGCGTCGAGCCACGAGCCGCCGTCGATCCGTACCTGGACCGCCTCGACGCCCGTGTGCGGCTGCCAGGCCACCCCCGCGATCGAGACCGTCCCGGCGTCGACGGAGGCCCCGTCGCGGGGCACGTCGATGCGCGACTCGAGCTTGACCGGCCCCAGGGCGTCCCAGCCGCGAGGCGTCCAGTAGCCCTGGGCGTCGGAGAACCGCGTGACCTCCATCTCGACGACCCACTTGGTCGCCGACACGTAGCCGAACAGGCCGGGTACGACCATCCGCACCGGGAAGCCGTGCTCGATCGGCAGCGGCTGGCCGTTCATGCCGACCGCGAGCAGGGCGTCCGTGCCGTCGTCCTGCAGCACGTCGAGCGGCGTACCGGCCGAGAAGCCGTCGATGCTGCGCGACAGCACCATGTCGGCGCCGCCGTTCGGCCCCGCGCGCTCGAGCAGCGAGCGGATCGGGTAGCCGAGCCAGAGCGCGTTGCCGATCAGGTCGCCGCCGACGTCGTTCGAGACGCAGCTGAGGGTCGCCATGTGCTCCTCGAGCGGCAGGGCGAGCAGCTCGTCGAACGAGATCGTCACCTCGCGATCGACCAGGCCGTGGATGCGCAGACTCCAGTCGCCCGGGTCGATCGACGGCACCTGCAGGGCCGTGTCGATGCGGTAGAAGTCGGCGGCGGGCGTGACGTAGGGCGTGATGCCCTCGACGTCCAAGGAGGCGCCGGCCGGGACCGCGGCCTCGGTCACGCTCGCGCGGGGCAGCGTCAGGGCACGCCGCAGGGCCGCGGCGTTCGCCCGGCCGGCGTTCACGACGCGGGCCCCCGTGCCGACGACGACCGCGGCCACGCCGGCCACGACCGTGTACGTCAGGAACGACCGGCGTTCGAGCCCGGGACCGCGCAACGGCGGGACGGGCTGGGTCTGCTCGGCCCACCCGGCCGACGTCGAACGGACCCATCGACGGAGGCGCGAGGCGAGCTTGTCGACCAGCAGCACGGCGGCGAAGGTGCCGACGAGGCTCGGGATGGCGTCGACCTGGCCGGCGTCCGCGCGGGTCAGGACCGCGATCACGGCGAGCGCCCCGCCCGCCACGAAGGCGATCTTGCCGATCGGCTGGCGGCGGTACTCGCCGTAGCCGGCAGCGCCGGTGATGACGACGAGCAGCACGCCCATCAGCACGAAGAGGGCGACCTTGTCGCCGGTGCCGAACAGGGACACCATGGCGTCCTTCACGCCGGCGGGGGCGAGGTCGACGACGGCCGAGCCGACGGCGAAGAGCGGGCTGCCGGTGGGCCCGGTGACGAGGGCGACGACCTCCGCGGCGGCGAGGAACGCGGCCATCGACATGATGCCGGCGAGGGCGGCCCACAGCCCGGCGGCGCGGGGGGTCATCGGGTCGGTGGGGCCGGGCGTCGGTGCGGGGCCGGACGTCGACGACTCGGGTGGGGACAGGCGGACCGACATGGGCTCAGGGTACGACGCGTGGCTCGGGAACCGCCTGCGTCCCGGGGACCGGGGACGCGCCTCCTGGTGTTGGGTGGACGCCGCCTCTGTGTCGGGGGTGTGACGATGTCCGGCCGCCTCTTCCGCTGCCGCTCCGGCGGGAGCAGGATGACCGGAACGCCCGAGACACACCGATGCGCCCCGGAGGTCAGCATGTCGACGACGAACCAGCAGCCCCCGAACCCCCGGTCCGCGAACCAGGCGCAGCCGCCCACGACCGACACGGGCGAGAGCCCCACCGAGCTGAAGCGGGCGATCGGTCCGAAGCTGCTGCTGCTGTTCATCGTCGGCGACATCCTCGGCACGGGCGTCTACGCCCTGACCGGGCAGGTCGCGGCCGAGGTCGGCGGTGCGGCGTGGTTGCCGTTCCTGATCGCGTTCACCGTGGCCCTCGTGACGGCGTTCTCGTACCTCGAGCTCGTGACGAAGTACCCGCAGACCGCCGGCGCGGCCCTCTACGTGCACAAGGCGTTCGGCATCCACTTCGTGACGTTCATCGTGTGCTTCGTGGTGATGTGTTCGGGCATCACGAGCGCGTCGACGGCGTCACGGGCGTTCGCGGCCAACCTGGCGGCGGGCATCGGCGTCGAGCTGTCGAACTCGGCGGTGATGCTGATCGCGATGGCCTTCATGCTGCTCGTGATGGCCGTGAACTTCCGCGGGGTCAGCGAGAGCGTCAAGGCGAACGTCGTCCTCACCCTGATCGAGCTGTCGGGCCTCGTCATGGTGATCCTGATCGGGTTCTGGTTCATCGCCGGCGGCAACGCCGACTGGGGCCAGGTGGTGCTCTTCGAGACGCCGGGCGACAAGTCGCTGCTGCTGAGCGTCAGCACCGCGACGTCGCTCGCCTTCTTCGCCATGGTCGGCTTCGAGGACTCGGTCAACATGGCCGAGGAGACCAAGGACCCGAGCCGCGTCTTCCCCAAGGTCATGCTGACCGGCCTCGGCATCACCGCCGTGATCTACGTGCTCGTCTCGATCTGCGCCGTGGCGATCGTGCCGATCGGCGACCTGGCCGACAACGAGACCCCCCTGGTCACCGTGGTGAACACCGCCGCCCCGGACTTCCCGATCGGCGGGTTGCTGCCGTACATCTCGATGTTCGCCGTCGCCAACAGCGCCCTGATCAACATGATGATGGCGAGCCGGTTGCTCTACGGCATGAGCAAGCAGGGCGTGTTGCCGGGCTTCCTCGGCAGGGTGCACCGGAAGCGGCAGACCCCGTGGGCGTCGATCGTCTTCACGACGGCGCTCAGCCTGGTGCTGATCGGCTACGTCTCGCTCTCGCCCGAGTCGCCGATCGTGGCCGTGCTCGGCGGCACGACGTCCCTGCTGCTGCTGACGGTGTTCGCCCTGGTCAACGTCGTCGTCCTCGTGTTGCGTCGCGACACGGTGTCGCACGGACACTTCCGGGCGGGGACGGTCCTGCCGATCGTCGGCGTCGTGGCCTGCCTCTGGCTGGTGCTGCCGGTGTCCTCCGGTCGCGGCGCCGAGCAGTACACGATCGCCGGCGGCCTGCTCGCGATCGGCGTCGTCCTCTGGCTCGTGACCTTCGTGTCGCGGCGGGGGAAGCCGGTGCCGAGCAACGCGATCGCCGACGCCGAGCGCGCCGACCCCCGGGCGTAGACGGCAGGAGGCGCGGCGCCGGTCTCGCCACCGGCACCGCGCCTCCTCGGCGGATCGAGCCCTACGGGATCAGGCGGGCGGCGCGGTAGCGCTCGAACAGGTCGACGAACGCCTGCTCGGTGCGGCGGTACCGGGTGAACCCGGCGTCGCGGGCCTTGCCCATGTCGGTGACGACCTCGATGTCGCGACCGAGGTCGCCGTCGGTGTGCCACCACGAGGCGACGCGCGACAGGTCGGGCTCGGCGAGGTCGTGCTCGGCGACGAGGTCGCGCCACTCCTGCTCGAGGCCGACCATCTGCTGCTCGAGCGGACGCGGCTCGCCCTCGAAGCCCTCGACGAGGGCCGGGTCGATGCCGAGGTGGCCAGCGAGACGGGGCCACAGCCAGCGCCACCGGAAGACGTCGCCGTTGACGATGTTGAACGGCTCGTCGGCACCCGCCGGGTCGGTCGCGGCCCAGATCATCTGCTCGGCGAGGACGCCCGCGTCGGTGACGTCGACGAGCGAGTTCCACTGGGTCTCGCTGCCCGGGAACGTGAACGGGCGGCCGAGGCGCTTGCTCAGCGCGGCCTGCACGGCGATGGTCAGCCCCATGTTCATGGCGTTGCCGACGGCGAACCCGATGACGGTGTGCGAGCGGTGCACCGACCAGGTGAACCCCTGGCGCTCGGCGGCGGCGAAGAGCTCGTCCTCCTGCGCGTAGTAGAAGTTCGGGTAGGGCAGGCGCTCCTCGTCCTCGTGGAACGGCGTGTCGGGCATGTCGCCCGTGCCGTAGGCCTCGAACGGGCCGAGGTAGTGCTTCAGCCCGGTGACGAGCGACACGTGCCGCACGGGGGCGTGGTCGAGGGCGGCCAGCAGGTCGCGGACCATGGCGCCGTTCACCGCGATGTTCTCCGCCTCGGTGTCGCGCTTCTGCCAGGCGGCGAAGAACACGTGGGTCGGCTTCGCGTCCGCCAGCGCCGTGCGCAGGCTCTCGGCACTCGTCAGGTCGGCGGCGATGCCCGTCACCCCGTCGGACGAGGAGGCGCGGCGCGAGAGGGCCAGGACGTCCCACCCCTCGCGCGTCAACTGCTCGACGAGGGCGGTGCCGGTGATGCCGCTGGCGCCCACCACGAGGGCGGTGCCCGGAACTGTCGGGGCGGCGGGCCGGGTGCTGTCGGTCTGGGGGGTCTCGGTGGTGCTCATCCGTGGTCCAAGCCGATCGCGCCTCCCGGCATTCCCGGCCGGCGCGTCCACACCGACGTACCCCGCCCCTCGCGCCTGACAGGCCCCACGAGGCCCGGGCGTACGGTCGGCCCATGGATCAGGACACGAACGAGCCCACCGGTCGCACGCCCGAAGACGAGGCGGCCGCCCTCGCGCTCGCCATCGTGTCCCAGGCCGCGGCCATCACGCAGGGCGACCCCGAGGCCGTCGAGGCCAGCGACGAGAACCTCCGCGAGGTCGTCGCCGAGCTGACCGACGAACCGCTGACGCCTCGACAGGAGGACGTCATGGCGACCCTCGGCACCGCCGGCGGCAGCCTCGCGGCCGGCCTCACCGCCGCCCTCGCCCACGAGAAGGGAGTCGACCCGGGAGTGATCCTCGGCTCGACCTCGCAGGCCATCGTGGCCCAGACGCAGTCGCCGTTCGCCGGCGGGCAGGACGACATGGACGACGACGCCGAGCTCGTCGCGCAGGCCGAACGCGACGCCCGGGCGCACGCCGCCGAGCGGGACCGCGACGACGCCCCCATGCGCGCGGACCACGGTCACCGTGACATGGCCGACGCCGGTCGCGAGCGGGGCGACGCGGGCGAGGCGCGGGCCGAGCGCGGCGACGACGACGACGCCGACCACGCGTCCTAGGGGCGACGACCTGCTCGACGCGACGGGATCGGACGTCCGGCACCGCGCCTCCTAGACTCGACGGACGGGTCCGCGGGGACCGCCTCGGCAGTGCCCCGGCCCGACGGTCGTGAGCGAGGAAGAGGTCAGCGTGTCGGACACCAGGCGCCCTGAGCGGCCCACCCCGGTCAAGCCCCGACCGCCGCGGGTGCCCAAGGCCCCGAAGGGCAGGCCGAAGGGGCCCGCCCAGTCACGACTGGTCAACCAGCACGAACTGCGCGACGTCCGGGCGCGACTGCGCGGCACCATCTACGAGGGCACGACGCCCGAGCACGGCATCGGGGGCGACCTCTACTCGCCCCGTCAGATCGTCGACTTCTGCCTCGACCTGGGCGACGTCATGCTGTCGTCGGGTGCCGACGTCCGCAGCACCGAGGTCGCGATCGTGGCCGTGAGCACCAAGTGGAACCTGGCCCCGCTCGAACTCGACATCACGGGCACGGCGATCACCATCCAGTACGCCCCGGCCGGCGTCAACCCGTTGGTCAAGACCCGGGTCATCTACGCCGAGGGGTCGAACCTGCACCGGCTGTCGAGGGTCTACCAGATCGTCGACGACCTGCTGCACGACGACCGCGACATGACCGAGGCGGTGGCCGGCCTCGTCGAGGTCTTGAAGTCCCCGCCCCGGTGGCCCTCATGGATGACCGACCTGGCGATGGGCCTGCTCGGCGTCTCCGTGACGCTGCAGGCCGGCGGCACGTGGCAGGCCGCCGTCGGCGCCTTCGTGGTGATGATCGGCATCATGACGTCCGGCCGGGGGCTGACCGCCCGCGGCATCCCCCAGTTCTTCGTCATCGGCCTGCAGGCCGCGTCCACCGCCGCACTCGGCACGCTCGGCATCTGGGCGGGGCTGCTGACCCCGGGAGGCGCGGCGGCGTTGGTCGCTGCCGTGGTCGTCCTCGTCCTGCCGCACCCCACGATCGTCACCTGGGCCCAGGACGCGATCTCGGGCTTCCGGTCGATGGCGGTCGGGCGCGCCCTGGTGATCGGGCTGATCGTCGCCGGGGTCGTGTGCGGCATCCCGGCCGGACTCGCCGTGACCGCACGGTTCGCGGACATCGAGGTCGACCCGACGAACATCACCCTGCAGGCCCTGCCGCTCTGGCTCTCGCTCATCTCGAGCTTCGCCGCCGCGTCGGCCAACTCGATCGCGCAGGGGTCGACCGCCCGCATGATCCCGATCACGATCGGCGTCGCCCTGGTCGGCAACCTCTCGCTCTTCACCCTGCGCCAGCTCGGCCTGCCGCTCATGGGGGCCACGTTCGTCGCGGCGACCCTGCTCGGAGCGCTCTCGACCGTGGCCGCGGCTCGTCTGCGGACGGCGGCGACGGTCATCGCCGTGCCGGCCTTCTGCGGGTCGCTGCTGCCGTCGCTGGCCGTCGCGTCGTCGCTGCTCAACTTCATGGCCGGCAACGACGGCGCCGAGGTCGACTTCGTGTTCTCGATGCTGACGACCCTCGCGATCGGCGCGGGACTCGTGCTCGGCAGCCTGCTCGCGACCCCGGGCGCGCGCCGGTGGTTGCGCCGGGCCAAGCGCGTGCGGGTGCAGTCGGTCCACACGGACACGACGCCGATCAGCATCATCGTCCCGACGGTCGCCGCGGAGGCACCCGTCGCGGAGCCGTCGGTCGCGTCGTCCACGCCCACCGCACCGATCCCCGTGGTCCCGTCGGCCACCGAGACGGTCTCGAAGCCGAGCCCCACCCCTGAACGCCCGCGCCTCGCGGACCCCACGGCACCCCGCCTGCCCGGGGTCGCTCTCTCGACTCCGGTCCGATCCGCAGAGCCCCCGGCAGACGCGGCGACCTCGAACGGCTAGCGCTCGGCCCCGGCGGTCACCCCGCGCCCGGCGTCGCCACGGCCCGTGTCGCCGCGTCCTGTATCGCCGCGCCCCGGCAGCTCGACCTGGGCGTCCTCGCCCTCGAGGCGGCGGATGATCGGCTGGACGTCGCCGATCTCGGCGCCGATCCAGTGTCGGTGCATCTTCTCGGCCACGGCGTAGGTGGTGCCCGACCCGCCGAAGGGGTCGAGGACGAGGTCGCCGGGCTCGGAACTGATGGTCAACACGCGCTCGAGCAGCTTCTCGCTGAGCTCGTTCGCCCCGCGGGTCTTCGTCGCCCGGTGTCGCACCGGCGGGATGTCGAGCCAGACGTCGGTCAGGTTGATGCCGTCCGGGTGCAGCTTGCTCCGGTGGCCGCCGTAGTCCTTGATGTCCCGGCCGCAGTGCCGGCAGACCTGGATCGGCAGGCGGGGACGGACGAAGCGCGACGGCTTGCCCTTGCTGTAGTAGAGCAGCGAGTAGTGCGACGGGTAGAGCTTGTTGGGGATCGGCAGACCGTACTTGATGTCGACCGCGACCCAGTGACGGAAGGTCATGCCCTCGCCGTTCAGCACGTGGCCCAGCTCGATGTTCCAGCGAGGGAGGTTGAACAGGTAGAAGGAACCGCCCGGCCGGAGCACGCGGACGCATTCGGCGATCCACCGACCGCACCAGGCCAGGTAGGCGTCTTCGTCGAGCGAGTCGTCGATGCCCGCGCCGTAGACCTTGCCCAGGTTGAACGGCGGATCGGCGAACACGAGGTCGACGGACTCGTCGTCGAGCTCGGCGAGGACCTCGAGGCAGTCGGCCTGGAAGAGTCGACCGCTGGCGGTGCGGTACGTCGGTTGCACATCGTCCTTCGGGGTGTCGCGGGGCGGGATCGGTCGTCGAGAAGACTACTTCGGGCCGCCGACACGGAGGCCCGTCCGTTCGGCTGACGACCCGTAGGCTAACGACCGTGTCGCCCCCTGCGAAGGAGCAGAAGCCGGACTCGTGGCAACCCCGTCCGGTCGACGAGGTGATCGTGCTCCGCCGTCGGGGCCGACTCCTGCTCGACGACACCCTCGACCCCGGCGACCCGATCCTCCGGCCGCGGCGTCCCCCTCGACGAGGCCCGCCGAGCGTCTCCGTCCACCGCGAGCCGATCCCCCACCAGCCCGCACTCGCGCTGGCCCTGTCGGCGGTCGCCGCCGCCGGGTACGTCGCGTGGGGCTGGGGCGAGCTGGACGAGGGAGCAACCGGGTTGCCGCTGGACCTCGCTCGGGGTCGCCGGGCGTCGACGCCCGTGGTCGGCCTGACCTCGGCGGCCTTCGCCGTGACGGCCCTCGTGTCGGCCACGGTCGGGCGACGGCCGGGCCGGTCCCGGGCCCTGCGCCGACTCGCCGTTGCGACCTCCGCGCTGACCACGGTGGTCGTCGTGACCACGCTCGTCGCGACGGTGCTGCCCCTCGCACCGACCTGACTCGGCCCGCCTCGCGGGCGGGAGCAACAGCAGAGGGCCCGGACAAGCTACCGTTGCACCATGAGTGACACCACCGAGCAAGCCCCGAGCGACGCCACAGAGCAAGCCGACACGACGCCGACGTTCGCCGATCTGGGCTTGAGCGACCAGGTCCTGAAGGCCATCCGCGAGATCGGCTACGAGACCCCTTCGGCCATCCAGGCCGCCACGATCCCCACCCTGCTCGACGGCCGCGACGTCGTCGGGCTCGCGCAGACCGGCACCGGCAAGACCGCGGCCTTCGCCCTGCCCATCCTCTCGCGCCTCGACGTGTCGGCCAAGAAGCCGCAGGCCCTCGTCCTGTCGCCGACGCGCGAACTCGCGTTGCAGGTCTGCGAGGCGTTCGAGCAGTTCGCCTCCGGCATGCGCGGGGTCCACGTCCTGCCCGTCTACGGCGGCCAGGCGTACGGCGTCCAGCTGAGCGCGCTCCGCCGCGGCGTCCACGTCGTCGTCGGCACGCCCGGTCGCATCATGGACCACCTCGCCAAGGGCACCCTCGACCTCAGCGAACTCAAGTACCTCGTGCTCGACGAGGCCGACGAGATGCTGAAGATGGGCTTCGCGGAGGACGTCGAGACGATCCTCGCCGACACCCCCGACGACAAGCAGGTGGCCCTGTTCTCGGCCACCATGCCGCCCCAGATCCGTCGCATCTCGAAGCAGTACCTCAACGACGCCGAAGAGATCACGGTCAAGGCCAAGACCACGACCTCGGTCAACACGACCCAGCGCTACCTGATGGTGTCGTACCCGCAGAAGGTCGACGCCCTGACGCGCATCCTCGAGGTCGAGAACTTCGAGGGCATGATCATCTTCGTCCGCACGAAGAGCGAGACCGAGACCCTCGCCGAGAAGCTGCGTGCCCGCGGCTACTCGGCCGCCGCGATCAGCGGTGACGTCGCCCAGGCCCAGCGCGAGCGCACGGTCAACCAGCTGAAGAGCGGCAAGCTCGACATCCTCGTGGCGACCGACGTCGCGGCCCGCGGTCTCGACGTCGACCGCATCAGCCACGTCGTCAACTACGACATCCCGATCGACACCGAGTCGTACGTGCACCGCATCGGCCGCACCGGGCGTGCCGGTCGGAGCGGTGCCGCGATCAGCTTCGTCACGCCGCGCGAGCGTCGTCTGCTGGGTGCGATCGAGAAGGCCACCCGCCAGCCGCTCACGCAGATGCAGCTGCCGACCGTCGAGGACGTCAACAGCACGCGCCTCACTCGCTTCGACGACGCGATCACCGAGGCCCTGTCGCAGGACAGCCGCATCTCGGCGTTCCGCGACATCATCAGCCACTACGTCGAGCACCACGACGTGCCCGAGGCCGACGTCGCCGCCGCCCTCGCCGTGGTCGCCCAGGGCGAGACGCCCCTGCTGCTCGACCCGAAGGACGAGCGCCCGCAGCGCGACGAGCGTCCGCTGCGCGAGCGCGACGACCGCGCCCCGCGCGCTGGTCGCGACGACGACCGGGGCGAGCGCCGTGAGCGTGGCCCGCGGACGTCGAAGCCGATGACCGCCTACCGCATCGAGGTCGGTCGCCGTCACCGTGTCGAGCCGCGTCAGATCGTGGGTGCCCTGGCGAACGAGGGCGGTCTGAGCCGCGACGACTTCGGGGCGATCCAGATCCGCCCCGACTTCTCGGTCGTCGAGCTCGCCTCGGACGTCTCGAGCGACATGCTCGACCGTCTGAGCGACACCCGCATCAGCGGCAAGCTCATCGAGATCAAGCCCGACCGCCGAGGAGGCGCGCCCCGCCGCGACGACCGCCCCGACCGGTCGCAGGGTGGCGAGCGGCCCGCCCGCAAGCCCCGCTACTAGACACCCGGCCGCACGGCCCACGACGCCGACCCGGCTCCCGCCTGGTCGGCGTCGTCGTGTCCGGGCGGTTCGTCGGCGGCCAGCGGTCGCGCACGGGCGAGTTCGTCGTCCCCGGTCCGCTGAGTCGCCCGTCCACCACGAACTCGCCCGTGAACCCACCGTCCCCGCTGAACGGAGTCCGATGAGCACCCCGCCCTCCCCCGGTGGCACCGACGCGCTGTTCGGCGTCGTGCAGACCGCCCTCACGATCGGCAGTGCCATCCCGTTGGTGCTGTCGGTCGTCGCGCTCGTGCTCTTCATCCGGATGAGACGTCGGCTCTCGGCCGGCCTGCCGGGAACGCCGGGCACGCGCCGCCTCGCCGACGACTCCCGCCGACTGCACGACCTGGCCCGGGTGAGCCTGCTGGGTGCCGCGTTCGGCCTCGTGCTGCTGGTGATCGGCCAGCTCGTCGTCGGCCTCGGCACGACGCAGGGCCTCGCGGCGGCGTTCGCCGGGCCGCTCGCACCCGTGACGATCGGTGCGGTCGTGCTGACCGGCCTCGCGGCCGTGGCGCTGGTGACGTCGCCGGCGCCGCCCGCGCCTCCTGCAGGTCGCTGACCCCGTTCGACGTCGGCGCGGGTGCGTGCTCGTCGAGTGGGCAGAAACGGTCCTTCCCGGCCCAACGAAGGACCATTTCTGCCCACTCGCCCTTTGTTCACCTCGTGCAGGCACCAAGAACGACTCGCCCACATGCAGCCCGTCGCGGGTCACCTTCCCGAGGAGGACGAGCCACCGCCCTGTGACAGCGAGCCCGTCCGTAACGTCGACGCATGATCATCGAAGCGGGATGCGGACCTCGACGACCTGCTCTACCCGAGACTCATCCGCGATCACGAGGCGAACGGCGCCGTAGGCGCACCGCTCTCGGTCGTCTCGCTCGACGACGCCGACCGGTCCGTCGAAGCGCGCCCCGAGCTTGCTGTCTTCGACCTCCTGGGGCAGATCGCGTTCGACGAGGACGGCTACTACACGACCCTGACTCGGCATTCGTTCCGCGACCTCGCGAGCCGACAGGACTTGTCCTGAGCCGTCGACGTCGCCGACCTCGGACGCCAGGCCCGAGAGCGTGAGGAAGAGGTGAGACAGGCCATGACGACCCACGACGAATCGATCTCGATGCGCGCGCCGAGGACTGATGCACTCGACTGCGACGCCGGCACCAGCCAGAGGATGAGCCGGATCGCCCGGAAGGACACCGCCCCGGAGCTGGCCCTCAGGAGGGCGCTCCACTCCCGGGGTTGGCGGTACTTCGTCGACCGTACGATCGACGGGACCCGGTGTCGACCCGACCTGTCCTTTCCCCGACTCCGAGTCGCGGTGTTCGTGGATGGCTGCTTCTGGCACTACTGCGAGGAGCACGCGCACATCCCCCGTCGCAACGGCGACTACTGGCTCGACAAGCTGCTCGGCAACCGCCGACGCGACGTGGCGACGACCTCCCGCCTCGAGCGAGATGGCTGGTCGGTGGTTCGGGTCTGGGAACACGATCCGCTCCGAGAAGCCGCAGGAAAAGTAGAAGCCGAACTACTCTCCGCCCGCCGCAGAATGGGCGTCTCCCATGGCCCAGCAGAGCGGACCGGACCAGATGAGCCCACGCGATCGTCCACAGGCCCGGGTGAGGTCGGTACCGTGGCCGGATGACGTCGTCGACGAAGTCCTGCAGCTCGAGGCCGAGTACGACCAGCACAGCGGGCCGATGACGTCCGACGAGCATGCGGCCGACCGGGCTGACGTGGCCACGCGGACCGGCATCGTCGCACTGGTCGTGGGGCTGATCTCGGCGGTGGTCGCCGTGGCGGTTCCCTGGGGCTCCGACGATGCCCTCCGGTGGGTTCCCGTCGTGCTCGTGCCGCTGGCCGGGGTGATCGGCGCCGTCGCCTGTCTGCGGGCCATCCGCCCCTCGGCGCCCCTCCGCGAAGGATCAGCGCCGGACGGGGCCCCACCTCCCGCCGGGCGCGAGGCCTGCGTGACCGGGCTCCTGGTGGCCAACGTGGTCATGGCCGTGGCGCTGTTGCCCGCTGCCTGGGGACTCCTCGTCCTGATCGCCGGCCCCTGACTCCGACGCCCGAGACACCCAGTCGCGGGACACCACCGAGTGGACGACGCACCGCGGCAGGACGTGGCGCGGCGTCCACTCGACGGTGTCCAGGCGACCGGCGCTAGGCCGGGGTCGCGGCGTACTCCGCCGCCAACACCTCGCCCAGCCACGCGGCGAGCGTCGCGGCGGCCGACACCGACGACGACCGCTCGACGACCGGGTTGTAGTTGGTGTTCGTGTTGACGTCGTAGGGCACGAAGCGGCCGTCGACGGTCTCGATGAACTCGATGCCGGCGACCTCGATGCCGTGCTCGGCGACGAAAGCCTCGAGTCGCCGTACGAGCGGGTGCTCCGCGGTGACCGACGGGCGCACCGCGAACGGCGCGAACGTGGCCGGGTCGGCGCCGTCGGGCACGACGCACGCGTCGGCGGGGCACAACTCGAAGCTGCCGGCCGAGGTGTCGACGCGCACCGCGTAGACGAAGCGCCCGCCGACGAATTCGACGCGCGTGTTGAAGGGCTCCTCGGCCTGCAGGAACTCCTGCAGCAGGGTGATCCCGTCGACCGGCACCTCGAAGTCGGGGCCGTCGACGTACGCGTCGAACGAGTCGAGATCGTCGAAGCGCCGCACACCGAGGCCCTTGCCGCCTTGGTTGTGCTTCGTGATGAACGGCAGTCTCTGCTCGCGTGCCCGGGCCTTGAGGTCGGCGGTGCCGAACACGGCGGTCGTCGCGGGGACGTCGAACCCGGCGGACGCCAGCGCGAGGTACTGCGCCACCTTGCTCACCTCGAGTTCGACGACACCGCTGCCGTTGATGGTCCGGCGCCCGTGCCGTTCGGCCCAGCGCAGGGTCGCTCGCGCGACCTCCTTGGCGGTCCCCCGGCCGCGCGTGTGGGCCGAGCCGCTCAGCCGCGACCAGAACACCCCCTCAGGAGGCGCGGCCGCGAGGTCGAAGGACGTCCCGTCGAGCAGGTGCTCGCGGTGGGGCACCCCCGCGGCGTCGAGCGCGGCGACGAGCGGCGGCAGCCACTCGGCGTTGTCGTGCAGCACGTGCACGACGGGTGTCGGGTCGGCGTGGTCGATCGGCGAGGTCATCGTTCGATCGTGCACCCTTCGGGCCCGGGGTGCCAGCACCGACCATCACGCGCCCCAGGCGGACCGGACGATCGCGCACAGTGCAGCATCGTCGTCGGCGAGCGTCGAGCACTCGCCCGTCGCGGCCTGGCCGACCGTCTCGGTGGCGAGGTCGGCCGCCCCGCGCCCGTCTCGCCGGAACGTCACGACGGTCCCGGCCGGTGCCGTCCGAACCGCGCCGACGACGTCCGCCACGGCGGCGTCGGTGGCGGCGGTGGCGGCGGCGTCGTCGTCGTCGAGCGCGATGCTGATGCGGCCTTCCGTGGCGGTCACGGCCACGCCCTCGATCCGGGGTGCGGCCACGATGGCGCCCGTGACGGTGGCGAGCACGGCGAGGGCCTCTGGCCGGCCCGAGAACGAGAGTCCCCTGCGGTCTGCTCCACCGGACGAGACGCGGATCTCGTCCATCCCGGACACGGCCGCGGAACCACCGATGGCCTGCATCGCGGGCACGACGCCCTCGAGCCCCGACGTCCATACCTCGACCGACCGGGCGCTGATCGCCGAGTAGGTGACCGTGTCGGGTGCGACGACGTCCACCAGCGACTCGGCGGCGGACAGGTCGCCGTCGAGCTCTCGCCGTTCATCCGGTGACGAGACGAAGCCGATCGAGGTGCCGGGCACCTCGGACATCCCGACGAGGACGCCGGCGATCCGTGCCGCTCGCGGGGACGCCTCCGCCACCTCGTCGCGCGAGTGGTGACCCGTGACGCTCGGCGTGTCGAGGTCGACCCGGATGCCCTCCGGCAGGACCTCGACCCGCCCGGCCCCGAGATCCGCAGCCCCCACGGCGTCGAGCAGACGGGCCTGGTCGGCGGCGTCGAGGACGACGTCGGACGTCGCGGGATCGTCGAGGACCGAGGGGAACCCGGAGACGTTCTCGGTCACGAACCGGCGGGTGTCCGGGCTCCACGCCGTCACGTCGACGTCGGTCAGCTGGGCCGCGGCGTCCCGAAGGGAGCGTGCCCGCTGCCAGGCCGAGAGGACGTCCGACGACTCCGACGGGACCACCGTGATCCCGAACCCTCGCCGAGGCGAGTCGTCCCCGGTCGCCCCGTCCTCGCCGAACGCGTGCGTGGTGAGGGACACCTCGGCGAAGACCGCGTCGTCCGCGACGCGACGCGCGAGGTCGAGCTGGGCCGCCGTGTCGCCCTCGTCGGCGAGCACCTCGAACGAGACGGCGCCTCGCCGGACGTCGACGAACCGCCAGCCGGAGGAGTCGCCGACGTTGCGGGCCACGAACGGCCTGATGCGCTCGGCGACGGCTTCGAGGTCGGCGTCGGAGAGGTCGTCCTCGACCACGACCGTGGCCTGGGCCTCCGCGACGCCGAGGGGAGAGTCGGTCCCGGCCGTCTCGATCTCGACGACGCCGTCGACACCGTCCATGAGCGACTCGAACCGTTGGAGCAGGTCACTCGAGCTGGCACATCCGGCGGCGAGCGCGAGGACGGCCACGACGACGGTCGCCACGACGCCCCGCCTCGACCTGATGCCCATCCCCATCCCCCCATCCTGGCCGCTGCGGACGAGGAGCGACACCGTCGCCGAGCGGAGCGTCACCAGTTGGTATCGTCGTCCGACGACTGCCGGAGGTCTTGCTTGGTGAACCACCCGTCGGGGCACGACGACGCCCTGAGCCGCGACGACGTGCGCGCGGCGTACGAAGACGACCCCACCTGGGCCCTGCTCCGCGGCTACAACGCCCGCTGGATGCTGCCGCTCTTCTCCCGCCACCTCGAGCACGCCGAGGGTCCGGTGTCGGCGGACTGGTTCCACCGACAGGTCGCCGACGCCCTCGAGCAGAACGCCGCCGAGCAGGCCGCACTCGAGCAGGCGGCGTCCGAGCGGGCCGCCCCCGAGCACCCGACGTCCGAGCGGGCGACGACCGAGCGGGACTCCGAGGAGGCGCGGCCCGCGTCCCCGACGCCCGTCGCCACGCCGGCCCCCACCGAACAGAAGACCACCCCGGCCGAGTACTGCCGCAGCTGGGTCGAGAGCCGTTGGCTCGTCCGCACCCGCGCCTCCGGACCGGACGCCCGTGCCGAGTACCGCCTGTCGCCGCACGCGCTCAAGGCGCTGCGCCTCGTGCGCGACCTCGTCGAGCGTGACAACGCCGTCAGCGAGGCCCGCCTCGGCAGCATCGCCCACGCCGTCGGGCAGCTCGCGGGCCTCGCCGACCCCAGCCGCGAGTCGCAGCTCTCCCGGCTCGACGAGCAGATCGCCGAGCTCGAGCGCCGCAAGGCCGAGATCGAGCGGCACGGCACCGAACCCACCGCTCCCGACGTGCTGCGCCGTCAGGTCCGCGAAGTGGTGCGTCTGACCGCGTCGCTGCCCGAGGACTTCCGCCAGCTCGGCGCCATGGTCGAGCAGCGGCACCGCGAGGTCGCGCGCCGGGCCTCGTCCGAACACGTCGGCAAGGGCGCGCTCGTCGACCAGTACCTGCGCGACAACGACCTGCTCGAGCAGACCCCCGAGGGACGCGCCTACCGCGGCTTCGCCCAGATGCTGTCGTCGCGCGGGATCGACGTCATGCGCGCCGACATCGAGAAGGTCCTCGCGCAGCCCGACGCGGCCGCACAGCTCACCGAGCGGCAGCGCACGCAGCTCGAGTCGCTCATCTCGTCGCTGCTCGCCGAAGAGCAGAGCGTGCAAGAGACGTACGGCCGGTGGACGTCCTCGCTGCGGCGCTTCCTCAGCCGGTCGGGCTCCGACCAGCAGCAGCGTCTGCTCACCCTCGCCGACCGCGCGCTGCACGCGGGCGGCGTCTGGGCCGAGCGCCGGCCGGGCCACGCCATGCTGCCCGTCGAGCACGGCGACGGGCTCGGCCTCGGGGCGCTCGACGTCCGTGACGTCAGCCAGGTGCAGCTGCACACCGATCGCGCGCGGCCGACGGTCGACGTGCAGGTGACCATCGGCGACGCGACCCTGCCGGAGGCCGACCGGGCCGCCCTCCGCCTCACCTCGGGCACGAGCACCGCGGCCGTGTCGGCGACGATCGACCGGCTGCTCGTCGACCGCGACGAGGTCACGAGCGTCGACGTCTACCAGGCGACCGAGCCCGGGTTCCGCCGCCTCGCGCTCGTCCTCAGCATGCTCGACCTCGCGCTCGAGCGCGGCGTCGTCGGCGACGACACCGAGACCGTCGAACTCGTCGGCGATCCCGCCGACCCGACGACGTCAGGAGGCGCGGGTCGGCAGGTCACGCTGCCCCGCCTCGTCTTCCGGCGTGACCCCGCGGGGCCGCCCGGGGCCGAGCCGGGCGCCGAGCCCGACGCCCCCGACCGCACGACCGGCACGACCAGCACGAAGGACCTCGCATGAGCCCCGCAGCCCCCTCGGACGAGACCGGCGTCGACGAGGCGACCCGCGCCTCCTTCGCCGAGGTGACCGCCACCTCCGACGACGAGTCGGCGCGCGCCTCCCGCGATGCCTTCGACGACGGCGACGCCGACGACGCGGCGGCCGGTGGCGTGCCGGACGCGCTGCCGCTGGCCGGACGCAAGGCACTCGTCACGCTGCTGACCCACCGGTTCGTGTCCCGCGCCCGGCAGCAGGAGGCCTGGGCCGGCCTGCTCGCCCACGAGCCCGAGATCCGGGCCCGGCTCGAGGAGCTGTTCCTGGTGCTGGTCGTCGACCACGACCACGAGGTCGCCTTCAAGCGGCAGGGCGGCGAGGACGACGTGCCCGTGCTGCTGCGCCGCGAGAAGCCGCTGTCGCGGGACGCCTCGCTGCTGATGGTCTTCGCCCGCCGGGAGCACGCCTTCACGGACGGGCTCGACGAGGCGGTCGTGATCTCGAAGGACGCCGTGACCGAGTTCCTCGGTCGGTACCACGACGACTCGGGCTCCGACGAGGTGCGCGCCCGTCGCCGGGTCGACGCCGCGATCGCCGCGCTCGTCGCCCGCGACCTGCTGACGGCCGAGCCCGACGACCCCGAGCTGTTCGTGGTCTCGCCCGCGATCGTGCCGCTGATGACCGCCGACAGACTCGCACACCTCGAGCGGGTGTACCTCGAGGCGGCAGGCGTCGAGGGCGACCCGACCGACGAGGACGAGGTCGGCACCCCCGCCGACGCGGACGCGGCCGAAGCGGAGGTCGACGCCGATGCCGGCGCCGACGCCGACGAGCCCGCCGTCGAGGTCGAGGTCGAACCCGATCCCGCCGACGACGACCCCGCCGACACGGTGGAGGACACCCCCGACGCCGAACCCGACCCGACCGCCGTCCCGCTCGACCTCGACCTCGAGCCCGCGCACGACGCCGGCACCGACACCGACCCGGAAGCACCCCAGGCATGAGCATCGCCGACACCCCGCCCGACCTCGGCATGTTCCACTCGGGCCAGTACCGCATCGAGCAGGTGCAGCTGCTCAACTGGGGCAGCTACGCCGGCCTGCACCGCATGCCGGTGGGTCGCGGCGGCATCGCCATCCTCGGCCCGACCGGCCGCGGCAAGTCGACCGTGCTCGACGCGATGTCCGCGGTCATCATGCCCAACCCGCAGGAGTTCAACCGGGCCGCCCGCGACGACAGCCGGCAGCGGTCCGAGCGCACGGTCTACAGCTACGCGCGCGGCAAGACCGACGAGGTGCGCGACGCCGCCTCCGACCGCACGACGACGCGGTTCCTGCGTCCGCTCGGCCAGGCGTTCCCGAGCGGTGCGGCCATCACCTGGTCCACCGAGCTCGGCCAGACGGTCACGGCCGTCCGCGTCGCCTGGATCGGCGAGGACACCGCCAGCCAGGACGACGTCACCCAGGCGAGCGTCTACCTGCTCGTGCAGGGTCGCTTCGACCTCAGCCGCCTGTCCGAGGTGACGCGCGAGGGCACGAGCCAGAACCCCCTGACCCGTGGCTCCCTCGCCCGCCTGCTCGACCCCGCCCACGACCTCGCGACCTCCTCGCAGCCCGAGCTGCGGGTGCGGTTGTGCGGTCAGCTCGGCATCGGCGGCAGCGACGAGTCGCAGCTCAAGGCCCTGACCCTGCTGCGTCGGGCGCAGGCGTCCAAGGGCGTGTTCTCGATCGACGACCTGTTCAAGCAGTTCGTGCTCGTGCAGCCGCAGGCGCTCAGCCGCTGGGAGACCACGCTCGCCACCTATCGCGAGGCCTCGGCGCTCTACGACGTGTTCGAGACGACCCGCAAGAAGCTCGACGTGCTCGAGGCCGTGCCGACGCTCGCCGACCGGTACGAGCTCGCCGGACGCGACGGCTCGGCCAAGCGCCGCCTGCTGGTCGACGACGACGGGCCCAGCCGCCTCCGCGTCTGGTTGGCCGAACGCGTCGGCAGCTGGGTCAGCGGCGAGGTCGACCGCGTCACGACCGAGAAGCGCGAGCAGGGCGAACGCCGGAGGCGCGCCCAGGCGGACGAGCAGCTCGCGTTCCGGTCCCGTGAACAGGCCCTGGCGCGGATCAGCGAGCTCGGGGGCGATCCCACGCAGTCGCTCCGCGAGCACGTGGCCGCCGCCGAGGCCGAGCTCGCCGCCGTCGAGCGCACCCGCGGCCGGCTCGCCGCCGCACTCGACGGGACCGGCGCGTCCCTCCCCCGCGACGACGAACAACTCGCCGCGCTCCGGCAGCGTGCCGACCGCCTCGCGGCCGACGACGCGGCCGCCCGGGCCGCGACCGCCGACGCCCGCAGCGACCTCGCCGCCCGCATCGGCGAGACGAAGCGCTCGCTGGCCGCCCTCGAGAAGCAGAAGCGGTCGTTCGAACAGCGCCGCAGCAACGTACCCGACGACGCGATCGAGCGACGCCGGCGCATCGCCGAGGGGGCGGGGGTGCCGGTGTCGGACCTGCCCTACGCCGGCGAGCTGTTCGAGGTCGCGCCCGAGCACGCCGGGTGGGCCGTCGCGATCGAGCGCGTGCTCGGCGACCTCGCCACGCACCTCCTGGTGGACCGCACGCACTTCGACGCCGTGCGCCGCTGGGTGGACGAGAACGACGTGCGGGGACGCGTCACGCTCGTGCCGGCGACCACCGGGGCCGATCCCACGCTCTCGCCGGTCGACCGCACCGTGCCCGCCATGGTGCGGCTCGACCCGGCGAGCCCGTTCCGTGGCTGGCTGCACGACGAGCTCGTCGCCGACCGCAGCGTGCTCTGCGTCGAGGGGCCCGACGACCTCGGCGGTCCCCGCCCGGCCGGCACCCGCGGCGCCGTGACCCGGCGCGGCCTCCGCACCGGCTCGCGGGACCGCGTGATCAAGGACGACCGGTCGACCCGTTCGTGGATCGGGCTCGACAACGCGGCCCGGATCGCCGAGTTCGGCGACGAGATCGTCGACCTCGAGGCCGTGCTGGCCCGGGTCCGCGGCGAGTACGACGCGATCGAGGCCGAGGCGGTCGAACGCCGCCGCGTCGCCGACGCCGTCGCCCGCGCGAAGGAGTTCACCTGGGACGAGCTCGACACCGCCCCCGCGCAGGCGAGGCTCGACGACCTGCGCGCCCAGCTGGACCGCATCGCCGTCGAGCGTCCCGAACTGGCCACGTTGCAGGCCGAGGCCGCGCAGCACGACGACGACCGCTCGGCCGCGACGCGCCGCCTGGCCGAGATCGACCAGGTGCTCGCGCAGCTCGACGAGAAGCACGCGACGCTCGTCGACATCGAGGACGAGTTCGCGGACGCCGCCGACGCCGACCCCCTGACCGACGACGAGCGGGCACTCCTCGCCCCGCTGCCGTTCGCGGCACCGCGCGAGGCGACCGACGTCGTGCGGCTGTACCGGGACGCGGCGTCGCAGCTCCGGGCCCAGGTCGACGCGCACGACCGCGACCGGGCGAACGCCGAGTCGACGCTCGTCGTCGTCTTCGAGCGGTACCTCGAACTCGACCGCACCGCGGGCATCGACGCCACGATCGAGAGCCTGCCGGCGGTCCGGGCGATCCACCGGCAGCTCGTCGAGGACGACCTGCCGCACGCGAGACAGCGCTGGCTCGAGAGGGCCGGCAGCGACGTGGGCGACAGCCTGCGGGCGCTGCTCGTCCAGATCGAGGAGGACGGCCACGTCATCCGCCGCGGCGTCCGCCCCATCTCGCAGGCCCTGCGGTCGATCGAGTTCCGGCAGGGCTCGACGCTCGACATCGAGCCGCGGCCGGTGTCGAACGGCGACCTGCTCGAGTTCAAGCGGACGCTGCGCGAGCACACGGGCGGGGCCGGGAGCGGGGGCACGTCCGAGGCACGTGCCTCGGACGGACGGGCCCCGGAGGCGCGGGACGCGTCCGAGGTCGAGCGCCGGTTCCTGAGGCTCCGCCGCGACCTCGCCCACCTCGAGGAGAAGTCGAAGGTCGGTGACGCCTGGCGCCGCCGGGTGCTGGACGCACGGGAGCACTACCAGTTCCGGGCGATCGAGACCCGCGCCGACGGGACGCAGATCGTGCACGAGGGCGTGGCCGGCAAGTCCGGCGGCGAGGGGCAGGAGCTCATCGCGTTCGTGCTGGGGGCCGCCCTGCGGTTCCGGCTGGGAGACGGCACCGACCGGGTGCCGACCTACGCGCCGATCGTCCTCGACGAGGGCTTCGTCAAGGCCGACGCCGAGTACACCGGCCGGGCCCTGGCGGCGCTGACCTCGCTGGGCTTCCAGCTCGTGGTGGGCGCACCGCGCGACAAGGTCAACGCCTTCGAGCAGCACGTCGAGAGCGTGGCGTACATCTCGAGCGATCCGTCGAACCCCGAGCTGTCGCGCATCTACCCCTTGACCATCCGGCAGGCGATCCAGGTCGAGCAGCACGGTCTCGACCCCGCGGCGCTCGCCTGACCCGCGCCTCCTCGTCCCCCTCCGTCCGAGTGGGCAGAAGATGTCCTCCGCACGCCGGGGAAGGACATGTTCGGCCCACTCGGACGCAGGGAAGGCCGCTACGCGGCGCCCGGCGCGAGGAAGCCCGTCTCGTAGGCCATGATCACCAGCTGCGCCCGGTCGTGGGCATCGAGCTTGGTCATGATGCGGTTGACGTGGGTCTTCGCGGTGTGCGGCGAGATGACCAGGTCGGTGGCGATCTCGGCGTTCGCCCGACCCCGCGCGACGAGCAGCAACACCTCTCGCTCGCGGTCGGTCAGGTGGGCGAGCTCGGTCGGCACGGCCGGCGACGACTCCCCCGACGACGACTCCCCTGACGACGTCGTCCCCGGGACCGATCCCGCCCCGCCGCCATTCGGCAGCACGTACTTCTCGATGAGGCTGCGGGTCGCGACGGGCGACAGCAGCGACTCCCCCGCGTGGACGGCCCGCACCGCCCGGACGATCTCGTCGGGCTCCGCGCCCTTGCCGATGAACCCGCTCGCCCCGGCGCGCAGGGCCGCGACGAGGTACTCGTCCTCCTCGAACGTGGTGAGGATCAGCACCTTCGTCCCGGCGAGCAGCGGGTCGGCGCAGATCTCGGCCGTCGCGCCGATGCCGTCGAGTTCGGGCATGCGGATGTCCATCACGACCACGTCCGGACGCAGGTCCCACGCCCGCATCACCGCCTCCCGGCCGTTCACGGCGTCGCCCACGACCTCGACCCCGTCCTCACCGTCGAGGATGTCGGTCACGGCCTGACGGATCAGCGGCTGATCGTCGACGACGAGCACGGTCGTCACGAGGCTCCCCCGCTCCCACCGGACGAGCCGGCCGAGCCGGACGAGCCGGCCACGTCGACCCCACGGGTCACCGGCAGCACGGCCGCCAACCGGTAGCCGCCCGGCGTCGGCCCGGTCTCGACGACGCCCCGAACCGAGGCGACGCGTTCGCGCAGTCCGAGCAGCCCGTACCCGCCACGGACGTCCACCGCTTCGGGCGCGTCCTTCGACGCCGGCACGGGGTTCGTCACCACGACCGACACCTCGTGCTCGTCGACCGCGACGAGCACGTGCGCACGGTGTTCGGCACCGTGCTTGCCGGCGTTCGTCAGCCCCTCCTGCACGACCCGGTACGCGACGAGGTCGACCGCGCCCGTGACCGCGGCGAGCGGGCCCTCGACCCGCGTGCTCACGACGAGGCCCGCGTCGGCGAACCCGGCCACGAGCTCGTCGAGTCGCGCGAGGCCCGGCTGCGGCGACGCGACCCGCTCGGAGTCCCCGGCGCGCAGCACCTCGAGCAGGTCGCCGATCTCGCCGAGGACGGTCCGGGAGGCGCGGCGGATGGTCGCGAGGGCCGTCACCGCCTTCTCGGGTCGCGTCTCGATCGCCGACGACGCGACGCCCGCGTTGAGGCTGATCACCGAGATCTGGTGGGCGACGGCGTCGTGCAGGTCGCGGGCGATGCGCAACCGCTCCTCGGCCACCCGACGCGAGGCCTCGGCCTCACGGGTGCGTTCGGCTCGCTCGGCGCGTTCGGTGACGGCCTCGATGTACTCCCGTCGGGAGCGGCTGGCGTCGCCCGCCGCGGCGGCGAAGGCGACCAGGAGCGTGAACTGGACCACGGGCAGGTCGACGACGCGTCCCCCCACGCCCAGCAGGCCGAGCAGGGCGACGGCCAGGACCGTGGCGACCGTCACGACGATGGTGCGGCGGCGCGGGGTCCGCGCGGCCACGGCGAAGACGGCGATGCCGGTGGCGAGGACGACGCCCGGTGCGAGCGTGCCGAGCAGGGCGGCGATGCCGAACAGGCCGACGATCGCGGCGAGCACCGGGACGGGGCGTCGACGACGGAACGGCAGCAGGACGACGGGGGCGACGACGACCGCGACGGCCAGCCCGCCGGTCGGCCGGAACCCCGCGACGGGGAAGGGGGCGAACGCCGCACCGACGACGAGCACCGCGGCGATCGTGTCGCCCAGCCACCAGGGGACGCGAGGTCGCGGGTAGGCGGGCTCGCGCCTCCCGCCGTCCGTCGTCGTCATGACCCCATCGTGCCCTGGAACGGCGGTGGCCGAGTCCCCCTCTGGCCCGACGTCGCGTACCGCAGGTGCGGTACTCGACGGCCGGCAGGTGTCCGCGGTGGGGGGACGACCCGGTCGGCGCGGCCCGCGAGGGTGGGTCTCGGCCCCGGAGACACCGGGGCCGTCAGCGACAGGAGCACCATGGCGCCGATCATCTCGGTCCGAGACGTCCACCGTTCGTACGGGCGCGGCCCGAACCGGTTCGAGGCCCTGAAGGGGGTGAGCTTCGACATCGCCGAGGGCGAGAGCGTGGCGATCGTCGGCAAGAGCGGCTCGGGCAAGTCGACCCTGATGCACGTGCTCGCGCTGCTCGACGCCCCGACGACCGGCACCGTCGAGCTCGAGGGCGTCGACACGAGCACGCTCAAGGGCGGGCGCCTGAACCGCACGCGCAACAAGACGTTCGGCTTCGTGTTCCAGCAGTTCTTCCTGACGTCGAGCTCGTCGGTGCTCGAGAACGTCGTGCTGCCGATGAAGATCGCGGGCGTGCCCCGCGGCGAGCGCCGTCGCCGCGGTCTGGCGGCTCTCGAACAGCTCGAGCTGGCCGACAAGGCGAAGAACAAGGCCCTGAACCTGTCGGGGGGTCAGAAGCAGCGCACGGTGATCGCGCGGGCGTTGGTGAACGATCCGCGCATCATCTTCGCCGACGAGCCCACGGGCAACCTCGACACGGCGACCGGAGCGGTCGTCGAGGACATCCTGTTCTCGTTGAACCGCGAGAACGGCATCACGCTGATCGTGGTGACCCACGACGAGGAGCTCGCGGCGCGCTGCGACCGGCGCATCGTGATCCGCGACGGGCTGATCGTCGACGACGAGGCCGAGGTGGCCGCGTGAAGACCACCGACCTGCTGCTGACCGCCGTCTCGAACACGTTCCGGTCGAAGACGCGGACGATCCTGACCATCCTGGCGATCTTCGTCGGCGCGTTCACGCTGACGCTGACGAGTGGACTGGGCACCGGCATCAACGCCTACATCGACGACACGGTCTCGGCCGTCGGCTCGTCCGACACCATGACGGTCACGAAGGCCTCCGACGACGCGCAGGGTCTCAGCGTGGGTGACTCGGGTCCGACCGAGTACGACCCCGACACCGTCGCCGCGGGCGGGTTCGGTGCCCCCGGGGCGACCGTCGTCGCCCTGACCCCTGACGACGTGACGACCCTCGAGGGCGTCGACGGCGTGCTGGCCGTGCAGCCGACCGAGTCGCTCGCGACCGACTACGTCGAGGGCGAGAGCGGCACGAAGTACGTCGTCTCGGCGAGCGCCCTCGTGCCCGGGCAGCAGCTCACCCTGACGGCGGGCGCCCAGCCCGACGACGACGCGACCGACCTGCAGGTGGTCGTCCCGACGTCGTACGTCGGTCCCCTGGGGTACCGCGACGACGAGGCGGCCGTCGGTCGGCCCGTGACGCTCGCCGTGACCGACGCCACGCGCACGCAGCACACGGTCACCGCGACCGTCGTCGGCGTCGCGGAGGAGAGCATCGCCTCGCCCGCCGGAGCGGCGGTCACCCCGAACGCGGCCCTCGGCACGGCCCTGTTCGACGCGCAGAACGTCGGGCTGCCCGCCGACCAGGTCGACCGCTACGCGCAGGCCACGGTGCGGTTCGCCGCGGACGCGTCCGACCGGCAGGTGAGCGACCTCAAGGAGCGTCTCGCCTCCGCCGGCTACACCGGCACGACCGTCGCCGACCAGCTGGGCACCTTCACGACGGTGATCGACGGCATCGTGCTGGTACTCAACGCCTTCGCGATCATCGCCCTGCTCGCGGCGAGCTTCGGCATCGTCAACACGCTGCTCATGAGCGTGCAGGAGCGCACCCGCGAGATCGGCCTGATGAAGGCCATGGGCATGGGCAGCGGCAAGGTGTTCGGCCTGTTCAGCCTCGAAGCCGCGTTCATCGGGTTCCTCGGCAGCGCGATCGGCGTGGGCGTCGCGATGATCGCGGGCAGCGTCGTCAGCGCCACCCTGGCCGGGTCGCTGCTGTCGAACCTGCCCGGGCTGACGCTGATCGCGTTCGACCCCGTGTCGATCGCGCTGATCATCGTCGTGGTCATGGTGATCGCGTTCCTGGCCGGCACGCTGCCGGCCGCACGCGCCGCGAAGGCCGACCCGGTGGAGTCGCTCCGCTACGAGTGAGGCCGAGGAGGCGCGGGTCAGCCCCGGAAGGACGCCCCGGTCTCGTGCTCCAGCAGCGTCCACATCCAGTCGAGCGCGAGGCCGGGGGTGAGGCCGGGCGCCTTCTGGGCGAGCTGGGTCGCGAGGCCGTCGCTGTAGGCGGCGAGCTTGAGGGCGAGCGCCGACGGGTCGTCCGTCGCGAAGCGCCCCTGCTCGACCCCGCGGCGCAGGGTGCGGGTCAGGCAGGCCTCCCACACGCGGATGCGCTCGACGTACTCGGCGGCGACCGCGGGCTTGCGCGCCACGGCCGTCCAGTAGTCGGACCAGAGCCGCCAGTGCTCGTCGGTCGCGTCGGTGTCGGCGAACAGGGGCTCGACGAGCATCCGCACCCCGACGACCGGGTCGGGCTCGACGTCGACCGCCTCGATGATCGACGAGTAGAACCGGGCGGTCTCGAGCACGACGACCTCGTTGAGGATCTCGGCGACGCCGTCGAAGTGGTAGGTCACGGTGCCGACCGAGACCCCGGCCGCGGCGGCGATGTCGCGAAGCCGGGTCGCGCTCATGCCCTCGCGGACGATCACCTCACGGGCGGCCTCGACGATCGACGCCCGCCGGACGACCGGCTTCTGTCGCACGCCCGTGCCGCCGGTGGCCGCGCCGCCGGTGGCCGGGCCGCCGGTGCTCGCGCCGCCGGTGCCCGGGCGGCCGGTGCCCGCACCGCCCGCGCCGCTCACGCCGACGTCCGGGGCACGAGCTCGTCGAAGGTCCGGTCGGCGACGAGCACCGTCTCGGCCTCGGGCCCGCCGTCCCGGGCCCAGGCGCGCACGGTGTTCTCGACCCGGAACGCCTCGGCCGAGGCCGTGACGCGCGACGTGGTCTCGAGCCACGCCTTCCAGGTCGGCTTCTCGAGTCCGATCGCCCAGCGCGACTCGGCCGACGCCGACAGCGGGTCGCCGTCGACGATGCGGTAGGTCTCGCGGCTGTCCTCGGTGAAGACCAGGCCGTCGGGGTACTCGCGTCCGCCGCCGTAGCCGGGGTCGACGTCGAGCACCCACTCGCCCGTGCCGACGTCGCGCGAGACGCTGCGCTGCGGCAGGTCCGTGCCCGGCGGCAGGGCGCGGACGGCCAGGGGCTCGGCCCGCTCGGGCGCCTCGAACGCGACGCCGTCGTCGACCGGGTGCTCCGCCGACCCGTCGCCGGGCCCGCGCGTCCACACGGGCAGCGTCACGCTGCTGCGCGTCGGGTCGAGCGTGAGGGTCGCCTCGACCGGGTGCGGCCAGACCCACGGCCAGTAGGCGCTCGACACGGCGATCCGGAGGCGGTGGCCGGCCGGGAAGGAGTGCCCGGTCGAGACCAGGGCGACGCGCACGACCTGCTCGACCCGCGCCTCCATCGGGTCGTCGGCGCGCTCGCGTCCGTTCCGCTTGTTGAGGTTGAGCACGCCGCGGGTGACGAGCGTCGACGAACCGTCGGGGGCGACGTCGCAGAGGCGCACGACGACGGTGCCGTCGGGCACGTCGCTCGCCACGGCGAGGTCGGCGACGACGCTGCCCAGGACGTCCAGCGGCGAGTCGACCGGCAGGTCGAAGCAGACCGAGCGGCCGTCCTCGGCGCGCTGGTCGGGCGGCAGGTCGGTCGCGTTGCCGAACGGGAAGAACCGCCCCGCGTCGAGGCCGGTGCTCTGCGGCGAGCGCACGACGACCGGCCCCTCCGACCCGCCGCTCAGCGAGTCCAGCGGCACGATGCGCGCCTCGGTCGAGGGCGACGGCCAGGTCGAGGCCGCGACCCAGCGCCCGGTCCGCTCCGCGTAGTACGTCGCCGGCGGCTCGGAGTCGTTGATCCAGGCGCGCAGCACGGGCTCCGCGTCGACGCCGTTGGGGCAGTCGAGCAGCCAGCGGTCCCACCAGCGCAGGGTCTCCTGCAGGAATCCGATGCCCGGACCGGGCGCCAGGCCGCGATCCGGGTACTGGTGCGACCATGGCCCGATGATGCCCTTGACCGGGGCGTCGACGTTCTCGACCAGCCGCAGCACGGCGTCGCGGTACGGGTCGGCCCAGCCGCCCACGGCGAGGACGGCGGCCGTGATCGACGAGTAGTCCTCGCAGACGCTACCGTGCCGCCAGTAGTCGTCGCGTTCCTGGTGCGAGAGCCACGTCGTCGTCATCGGGCGGTTGTGTTCGAGGCGTTCGCGCCACCGGGCGACCCAGTCGGCGCCGACGACCTCGGGTCGCGGCGGGCGCGAGTTGAACGCGAACATCGTGCCGCCCCACGACGCCATGTCGATGCCGAGCACGGAACCGCCCATGTAGTGCACGTCGTTGTCGTAGCGGTCGTCGGTCGAGCAGACGGTCACGATCGCCTTGAGCGCCGCCGGAGCCCGCCCGGCGAGCTGCAGCGCGTTGAACCCGCCCCACGAGATGCCGAACGCGCCGACCGCGCCGGTCGACCAGGGCCGGGCGGCGAGCCACTCGATCAAGGCGATGCCGTCGTCGAGTTCCTGCACCGAGTACTCGTCGTCAAAGAGGCCGTCGCTCGACCCCGTGCCGCGGATGTCGACCCGCACCGACGCGTAGCCGTGCGCGGCGTACCAGGGGTGCCGCTCGCTGTCGCGCGGAGCCGTCCAGTCGTCGAGCCGGTAGGGCAGGTACTCGAGCAGCACCGGCACGGGCTCGTCGACCACGGGGGCCCAGATGCGGGCGTGCAGTCGCGTCCCGTCGGGCATCGGCACCCACTCGTCGCGCACCTCGACCTCGAGCGGGCCGCTGCCGTGCGGGCGGTCGGAATCCTGCCGCCCGGGGGTGTCGGCGAGGTCGGCGCGCGGGGCTCCGAGGGTGCGGACTCCCCCGGCCCACGCGGGCTCCTGCAGGAGGCGCGGGTCGCCGAGGAGGCGCGGGTCGCGTGCGCCGTCCCCCCGCTCGTCGCCTCGGGGTCCCGGGTCGGGTCGGCCGCTCGTGCTCACATCGCCTCCCAGCGCTTCACGTGGTGTCCGCCGCCGTGGTCGTCCCAGCCGTCGGCGTCCCGCCAGCGGGGCCGTGCGTCGCCGACGTCGGGCAGCTCGGTCGTGCCCGGGTCGAGCGTCGCGTCGAGCAGGGTGCGCGTGTACGGGTGGTTCGGCCCCTGGAAGACGCGTTCGGTCGGGCCGACCTCGACGATCCGGCCGCCGGTCATGACGGCGACCCGGTCGGCGACGCCGCGGACGACCGCGAGGTCGTGGCTGATGAAGAGGCAGCTGAGCCCCTTCTCGTCGCGGAGCCCCGCGAGCAGGTCGAGCACCCCGGCCTGCACGCGGACGTCGAGCGCCGTCGTGATCTCGTCGGCGATGATCAGCTCGGGGCCGGCGGCGAGCGCCCGGGCGATGCCGACGCGCTGGCGCTGGCCGCCCGAGAGCTGGGCGGGCAGGCGCGAGGCGAACTCGGGCGGCAGGCCGACCTCGACGAGCAGTTCGCCGACGCGTTCGGGGCTGGACTCGCCCGTGAAGAGCTTCAGCGGTCGGGCGATCGCGGCGCCGACCGTGCGGCGGGGGTTGAGCGAGGTGTCGGCGTTCTGGAAGATCAGCTGGATCGACCGGCGCAGCGTCGCCGTGCGCCCGGCGACGGGTCGGGTGAGGTCACTCTCGACCCCGTCGGACCCGTGGAAGGCGAACCGACCGGACTCGGCGGGGATCAGTCCGGCAAGGGCCGTGGCGAGCGTGGACTTGCCGCTGCCGGACTCCCCCACGACGGCGAGGGTCTCGCGACGGCCGATGGTGAACGACACGCCGTCGACCGCGGCGGGTAGGCCACGCCCGTACCGGACGACGAGGTCGCTCGCCGTGACGACCGGCCCGGTGGCGGCTGCGGTCCTCCGGTCCTGCGCCGCGCCTCCTGCGGGTGCGTCGTCCGCGTCGCGCCGCGTTTCGTGCTGCACACCGTGACTGGTCGCGGTGCCGTGCACGGAACGCGGTGCGGTGGCGTCGGCGTGCACGCGCGGGATGCTCGCGAGCAGCTCGCGGGTGTACTCGTGCTGCGGGTCCGTGAAGAGCGACGCGGTCGGCGCGTGCTCGACGATCCGGCCCTCGTGCATGACGGCGATCTCGTCGGCCATGGTCGAGACGACGCCGAGGTCGTGGCTGACCAGCACGATGGCCATGCCGAGTTCGACGGCCAGGTCACGGATCAGCTCGAGCACCGCCGACTGCGTCACGACGTCGAGAGCGGTGGTCGGCTCGTCGAGCACCAGCAGCTTCGGCCGCGCCGCGATGGCCATGGCGATGGCGACGCGCTGCTGCTGCCCGCCGGACAGCTGGTGCGGGTAGCGCCGCACGATCGTCTCGGGGTCGGGCAGGCGGACGTGGCGCACGAGTTCGAGCACGCGGTCGTCGCCTCCGGGCAGGCCGTGGCTCTCGAGCGCCTCGCGCAGCTGGCGTCCGACGCGCATCGACGGGGTGAGCGCCTGGCCGGCGTTCTGGGCGACCAGGGCCGCCGTGCCACCGCGCAGGGCCCGGCGCGCCCGCTCGTCGAGGGCGAAGACGTCGTCCCCGGCGACGCGGACGCTGCCCGACACGACCCGCGACCCACGCCGCAGGTGCGCGAGCAGGGTGCGGGCGACGGTGGACTTGCCGCTGCCGCTCTCGCCGACCAGGCCGAGCGCGCGTCCGGCGGCGACGTCGAAGCTCACGCCCCGCACGACCGGCACCTCGCGGCGACCGGCGGCGTACGAGATGGAGAGGTCGTCGATGCGGACGACGGGATCGGGGGCAGCGTCGACGAGGCGACCCGCGCCTCCTGCGGTGGTAGTGGTGGTGGCGAGGGGCTCGTTCACGAGACCGCCCCCTTCTGTGCGCGGTCGACGCCCAGCGACTTGCTGAGCCCGTCCGCGCTGAGGTTGAGCCCGATGACGAGCGTGGCGAGGGCGACGACGGGGGCGAGCGTGCCCCACGGGACGACGGTGAGGGCGGTGCGGTTCTCCTGCACCATGAGGCCCCAGTCGGGCGTCGGCGGGTTGGCGCCGAACCCGAGGAACGACAGGGTCGAGATGAGCAGCACGATCCAGGAGGCGCGCATCGCGTACTCGACGAGCACCACGTCGGTGACGTTGGGCACGATCTCGCGGAACACGATGCTCAGCGGCTTCTCGCCGCGGGCGCGGGCGGCGGTCACGTAGTCCTGAGTGATCACGGTGCGGGCGGCGCCGCGGACGACGCGGGTCACGGCCGGCGCGTAGATCACGGTGACGGCGAGCACGATCACCCAGAGGCCCGAGTCGAACACGGTCACGACGACGAGCAGCGCCAGGATCGACGGCACGCTGAGCAGCGCGTCGACGATGCGCATGACGACCTCGTCGAACCAGTTGTCGGCGTAGGCGGTGACGCAACCGAGCACGGTGCCGATGCCGACCGCGATCGTCGTGGCGAGGAAGGTGACGACGAGTGCGTACCGGCCGCCGTTCAGCGTGCGCGACAGGATGTCGCGGCCGTACTGGTCGGTGCCGAGCCAGTGGGCCCAGCTGGTGCCGGTCAGGGCGGCTCCCGAGTCGGTGGCGACCGGGTCGTGGCCGGTCAGCACCGGGGCGAGCAGCGCCAGCAGGACGTGCAGCGCGATCAGGCCGAGCCCGATGCTCAAGGACGAGGAGGCGCTGAGGCTGCTGGTCAGGGACGTCGCGCTCGCGCGCAGTCGCCTCGGCCAGCCGCCCGCGGCCTGCGGGCCGGCCGATGCCGGGCCGCCGACCTGCGTGCCCGGGGTGGCGGGGTCCGCGGTGGTGGCGACCCGCGCCTCCTCGGCGGTGCGGTGTCCGGTGCCGCCCTCGCCGCTGTCGACGGGCGGGGTCCGGTCGCGTGCGGGGCTCATGAGCGGGCCTTCCGTCGGGTGCGCAGCCTCGGGTCGAGGGCGAGCGCGATGAGGTCGGCGGCGAGGTTGCACACCACGTAGACGAGGGCGCTGACGACCGCGATCGCCTGGATCGTCGGCAGGTCGCGGTTGAAGACGGACTCGAGCATGAGCTTGCCCATGCCCGGGTAGTTGAAGACGTTCTCGACGACCACGACGCCGCCGAGCAGCCAGGCGACGTTCAGCGCGACGACGTTGAGCGTCGGCAGCAGGGCGCTCGGCACGGCGTGGCGCCAGACGACCTGGCGCGTCGACAGGCCCTTGAGCTCGGCCGTCGTGACGAACTCGCTCGCCATCACGTCGATCGTCGACGAGCGGGCGGTGCGCACGATGTAGGCGGCCATGGCGAGGGTCAGCACGATGACGGGCAGCCAGATGCTGGGCAGCAGTTCGGCGACCGTCGCGTCCTGGCCGCGCAGCACGACCGCCGGGAAGATCGGCAGCGCGATGGCGAACAGCAGCACGAGCACGGTGGCGACCATGAACTCGGGCACGCTCATGACGACCAGGCTGATCAGCGAGATCGCGTGGTCGCTCGGGCGGCCGCGGCGTACGCCGGCGATGACGCCGAGGGTCAGCGACAGGGTGACGCCGACGATCATGGCGGGCAGCGCGATCAGCATGCTGTTGCGGAACGCGATCAGCAGGTCGGGGCCGACCGGCAGGCCGCTGACGAGCGAGACGCCGAAGTCGCCGTGGGCCGCACCGAGCAGCCACTGGCCGTAGCGGACCCAGACGTTCTGGTCGAGGCCGAGCGTCTCGCGCAGGGCGGCGACGGCGTCGGGGGTGGCGTCCTGGCCGAGCAGTTGCTGCGCGACGTCGCCGGGCAGGGCCTGCACCGCGAAGAAGACGAAGAACGAGGCGAGCAGCACGGTGAGCAGAGCGGTGCCGACGCGGCGGGCGACGACGATCAGGGTCGCGACGACCGGGGACGTGGGGTGCTGGCCGCCGGCGCCGGGGCGGCTGGCGGTCGTGCCGCCGGCGGCCGGGCCGCTGGTGCTCGGGCGGCTGGCGGTCGGTGTGGGGCTCATGCGCGGAGTCCGATCTGCAGGTAGTCGAACTCGAAGCCGAACTCGCGGTAGTTCAGGACGTTCCGCGACAGGCCGACGAGGCGGTCGCCGAACATGGGGGTCATGTCGGCGGAGTCCTCGACGACGATGCGCTGGGCGTCCTGGTAGAGCGTCATGCGGCGCGTGTCGTCCATCTCGGCGCGGGCGTCGTCGAGCAGGCCGTCGAAGGTCGGGTTCGACCAGGCGCTCTCGTTGTACGACGAGCCGGTGCGGAAGATCTGGTTGAGCAGCTGGTCGATCGGGCGTCCGGTGAACCAGTAGCTGACCATGAGCGGCTTCTGCATCCAGATCTGCGTGTAGTACGAGTCGGACGAGGCGTTGCGCACGGTCAGGTCGATGCCCGCGTCGCGGACGGCGTCGCGGTAGGCGACCGCCATCGGGGTGAAGACCGACTCGTAGCTGGACGTGTAGATCTCGGTCTTCAGCCCCTCGCGTCCGGCCTGCTTGAGCAGCGCGCGGGCCTGGTCGGGATCGTAGGCGCGCTGGTCGTCGAGCCAGACGGCCTGCGAGGGAGGCACGGGGTTGTCCCAGCCGGGCGAACCGGTGCCCTGCAGGGCGGTGGCGACGATCGCCTGCGGGTCGTAGGCGAGCTTCATCGCCTGGCGGACGAGTGGGTCGTTGAACTCGGCGCTCGTGGCGAGCATCGGGATCGTGTACCACTGGGCGTCGGGGGCGCGGGCGACGGTGGCGCCGGCCGAGGCGCTGACGACCTGGGCGGTGGCGAAGTCGAGGTTGGTCTGGCTGATCAGGTCGATCTGGCCGGCGAGCAGGGCGTTGACGCGGGCGGTGGTGTCCTGGATCGAGAAGAAGTCGATGCCGTCGAGCACCGGGCGGCCGGCGAAGTGGTCCTCGAACGCCTCGACGCTGCCGGTGCCCGCGGGCTCGAAGCTCGACAGGCGGAACGGTCCGGTGCCGATTCCCGTGCGGCCGATGCCGCCGCCCTGGCTGGGGTCGGCGCTGCCCTCGGGGACGATGTAGCACTGGTACGCGGTGAGCAGCGAGGGGAACTCGGCGTTCGGCGTCAGCAGGTCGAAGCGCAGGGTGAGCGGGTCGACGGCGGTCATGCCGCCGGGGCCGATCATGGCGGCGAGCACCTCGCCCTGGGGTGAGGCGGTGTCGGGGTCGAGGATGTGCTCGATCGAGTAGATGGCGTCGGCGGCGGTGAAGCGGCGGCCGTCGTGGAAGCGGACGCCCTCGCGCAGGCGGAAGGTCCAGCTCGTGCCGTCGGCGTTGGCGGACCAGTCGTCGGCGAGGTCGGGCACGGTGACGCCGGCGTCGTCGAGCTTGACGAGCCGGTTGTAGAGGGCGCCGAGGTACTCGTAGGCCGAGAGCGAGCTGGCGGAGTCGAGGGTCTCGGCGGCGGAGGCGGCCGGGCGCGCGATGCGCAGGCGCCCGCCGCGGGCGGGTGTGCCGGTGGCGGCGGCCTCGGGGATGGTCGGGGTGCTGCGGGCGGGGGTGCAGCCGGCGAGGGTGAGCAGGCCGAGGCCGGCGAGCCCCGCGGCGCCGGCGAGGACGGTGCGGCGGCTCGGGCCCGTGCTGCGGTCGGCGCTGCGGTCCGCGCGGCCCGGGCCAGTGCTGCCGTCTGCGCCTCGCGCCGGGCGGAGCGCGTGTCGGTGTTCGGGGACGATCGGTGTCATGCGGGGATGGCCTTCCGTTTATCGTTCGGGTGAACGATAAGGGAGGTTCGCGGCGGCGGCCAGCTCGCCGGAGCCCCGGAGGCGCGGCTCGGCGCTCCCCCGCAGCCCCCGTTCTCCGCGCCCCGCCGCGGATGCGGGCGTGCTCGTGCGGCAGCGTGCACGGGCTGCAGTCTTCACCCACTCGTTACACGACCGCGCCTCGCCGACGCGACCCGCGCCTCCTCGGCTTCGCGCTTCCGTCTCGGTCGAGTGGTCCCCAAACGTCCCTCCCCGCCTCACGAAGGACGTTCTCGGACCACTCGATCGACCCGCCGGGGCGACGTCCGAGCAGGAGGCGCGGGTCGGCCCGCCCGCGCCCGTCACGCCCGCGAAGGCTCGAGTGGGCAGAACCTGCTCGTCGAGGACCGCCGGGCAGCATCTTCTGCCCACTCGCCCGGCTCGATCGGCCCCGGAGGACCGGCCTGCCCCTCGAAGCGGGACACCGTCCGGAGCCGGGCCGCGCCCTAGTCTCGGCTCATGGCCACCCCGACCACGCCCCGCCTCCCGCCGGGGCGACCCGCTCTCGCCTTCGGGCTTGTCGGGGCGTTCGCCTTCCTCTCGGACACGGCCTTCAGATGGTGGACGTTCACCCGTCCGTCCGCGCCGGTCAGGTACGTCGCGGTCTCGTCGACAGACGGCTTCGACGGGTTCGACGGGGTGCAGACGATCGGCGGCCCGTTGCTGCTCATCGCGGTCCTCTCGATCGGGTTCGCGGTCGCACTGCTGGTGGTGATGCTCGCGCACCGGCTGGTCAGTGCGCGTCCCGGCCGCGGTGGTCGTGCCTCCTGATCGTCCGGCCTGGTGGAGACACGGCCGAGCACCTAGCCTCAGCAGATGGATGCTTCGTCTCCCGCCAGGCGTCGTCGCCGCCTCGGCCGTCTCGCCCTTGTCTTCGGCATCGTGGGCGTCGCCGCCGCCGTCGGGTTGATGGTGATCAACGAGGTGGCGCCCGGCATGAGCGGTGCCGCCCGCTATTCCACCGCTCCGGCGATCGACTGGTTCACGATCATGCTGACCGTCGGCGGCCTGCTGTTGGGGGCTCGCAGTCATCGCCCTGCCGACGGCACTCGTGCTCGGGCTCATCGTTCTCGTGCGGTGGAAATTCGTCGACTGACCGCCTCGACCCTCCTGATCGGATTCCCGTGATCAACCTCGTCGCCCTCATCCCCGCACTGTTCACCGTGGCCGCTCTCGCAGTGGCCTGGTCGGCATCGGGCGGAACGACGACCCGGGCGCGCCGGTGGAGTGCCCGCGCTCTGGCGGTCTGGGCAGCCGTCGCCGTGGTCGCGCTCGCCGCGTTCCTCGTCGGCCTGCACCTGCAGCACGCCGACCTCGCCGTCTGGTCGGCGTTCGCACTGATCGCTGCAGCTCTTGCCGCCGTGACCGCGGCGGTGGCCCGCGTGGTGTCGTCGTTCGTGCGGTGATCCGGTACGTACCGGATCACCACGGGCGGCCTTGCCGTCTCTGGGCCAAGGCCTCAGGGCCCGCGGCTCAGGGCCCACGGCGCAGGGCACCTACCCGAAGGTCGAGACGACCGTGCTCGTGACCGTCGCCACCACCGCGATGGCGACTCCCCCGCTCGCCCCGAGAACGCCGAGCGCCGTGCCCATACGCCACCGCCGACGCCGCCGGGCCGCGTCGTCGATGTCGCGGCGCAGGCGTTCGAAGCGGTGTTCGTGACGGAGCGTGTCCGTCAGCACCAGCGCCTCCGTGTGCCAGGTACCGCGTTCTTCGGCGACCATGGCCAGGTAGGCCAGCGCCTCGGGTGAGTGCACCCGCGGCCCGTTCATCAACCACTTGCGCAGGCGGACGGCCACGACCACCGGCACCGTCGGCTGCTTCTTGCCGACGGTCAGCGACGCCGTGCCGACGAGCACGATGACGGGCGTCACGGCGACCTCGAGGTCGGCCGCCGTCGACAACAGCCGGGAGGCGCGGGTCGCCTCGTACGCCGAGTTGCGCGAGTGCGTGGTCCGGTGCCCGTCGACCATGAATGTGCCGCCGCCGACCCAGACCTTCTTGCCGGCGTGGTGCTTCGTGTTGACGGTGAAGACGCCCGTCGGCCCGATGACCACGTGGTCGATGTCGGACTCGCCCGAGCCGACCGGGACGGAGTGCAGCACCGTCCACTCGGGCCCGAGCTCGGCGAGCACGCGCGCGACCTCGATCTCACCGAGGGCGCCCTGGTACCAACTCTGGGCGTCGGCGCTCAGGGGCGAGTGACCGAAGAGGCGCTGCCGCCGGGTCAGTGCGGGCGCCTCGGCCTGGACGCGTAGGCACTCCTGCATCACCGAGTAGGCCGGCCGCCGGGCCTTCAACGTCATCGCCACGCTTCCGCGCGCCACGGTCTCGCTCATGTCTTCCCCCTTGCCCACACGGTAGGGCGACACGTGACGTGCAGACGAGCCCCCGTTGGGGAGGTCAGCCCGCGTCCGGGTCGGTGGGCTCGATCGAGTGGTCAGAAAAGGTCCTTCCGTCGCGCGGGAAGGACACTTTCTGACCACTCGGCGATCCGATCACCAGCACCAGCACCGGGTCACGGGCGCCTACGGCGAACCGAGCACGTTCGTGGCCGCCTGATCCGCCCGCCACGCCCCGACGAGCGTGCCGAACAGCAGCGCGACCATGCTCCCGATCGCCCAGATGGCCATCGCGTCCTCCGACGGGCCCGTGACGAGCGGCACCACGATCGACCCCACGGCGAGCGCGCACCCCACCGTCACCGGCACGAGTGCTGCCCGGTGCCCGGCCCGCCACGCCTCGGGCGACGCCATCACGTGCCGGAACCGGATGCCGGCGAGGTGATTGACCCCGAGCCATCCGCGGGCGGCGGCGAGCGTCGTTCCGAAGACGACAGCGCACCCGGCGAACACGATGAGCGGAACGACGGCGAGCATCCCTCCAGGCTAGGTCGGCGCCTCCGGACGCGACTCCCCCGCGCGGACCGTTCGGAGCCGCCGTGGCCCACCTCGGCATCATCGAGTGGGCAGAAAGTGTCCTTCCGCCGCCCCCCAACGACACTTTCTGCCCACTCGAGCCTGCCGGGCCCACCCGGGCAGACTCGAACCGGGCGAGCCCGGCGAGCCCGACGAGCCCGACGAGCCCGACGAGCCCCAGGAAGAATGGCCCCATGTCCCTCGTCCCCATCGCCCCGACCGATGCCGACGCCCGAGCCGACCTCAGCGCCTTCCTCGCCGCCGCCGACCTCACGCTCGCCGGTCTCGACTCCCCCTCGCCGCGCCTCCGGCTCTGGGTCGACCGTGACGCCACCGGCACCGTCGTCGGCAGCACCGGCTACGAGCTCAGCGCCGACGGCGAGCACGCCCTGATCCGCAGCGTCGCCGTCGCCCCCACCGTCCGCACCCGCGGCGCGGGCTCCCGTCTCGCCCGCCACGCCCTGGCCGACGCCGCCACGCACGGAGCCCGCCACGCCTGGCTCTTCTCCCGCCGCTCCGGACCGTTCTGGCAGCAGCTCGGCTTCACCCCCGCCGACCGCGACGCCCTCGCCGCGGCCCTCCCCGACACGCACCAGGTGCAACTCTTCCGCGCCTCCGGCCAGCTCGCCCGCGAGGTCGCCTGGTCGCGCCCCCTCGACGACCTCCGCCCGACGACCCCCTAAGAGGCGCGGGTCGGCCCACGCCCGCCCCACCGGTCATCGAGTGGTCCCGTATCGTCTTTCCCCTCCCCGCGAACGACGATCCAGGACGACTCGACCCCGACCCGCCGAGAGTGACACCCCGTACGATCGCCCCGATGGTCGATCTGCAGCCGCACTCCCCCACCTGGGCCGACGACTACCGCCGTGAGGCCGAACGTCTTGCGGTCGCCCTCGGCACCCGGGTCGACGCTCTCGAGCACATCGGCAGCACGGCCGTCCCCGGCCTCCTCGCGAAGCCGATCATCGACGTCGCCGCCCGCACGTCTGCGGGCACCGACCCGTTCGCCCTGGTCGACCTCGGCTACGAACGACACACAGCGGGCCCGAAGACCCACGTGGTCTACGTCCGGCGGGACGGAGCGCGACGCACGCACATCCTCCACGTCTTCCGCCCCGACCAGTGGGACGCCTGCCACCAGCGACTGTTCCGCGACCGCCTGCTGCGCGACCCGGTCGCGCGGCAGCGCTACGGGACCCTGAAGGAGGCGCTGGCCGGCCTCGACGACGGACGCGCCTACACAGCCGCCAAGACCGCGCTCATCACCGACCTCGTCACCGAGGAGCGGGTGGCTCGGGGCCTCCCTGCGGTGACGGTGTGGGACAAGTGAGCCACCCCTCTTCCACCACCCCCGCCCGTCACGCCCGCTAACCTTGCCCGCGATGAGCACCCGCACACGGATCGAGCTGGGCCGCCGCGCCGACCTCGGAGCCGACTGCGCCAACTGCTTCGGCCTGTGCTGCGTCGCGCTCGCGTTCACGAAGAGCGCCGACTTCCCGTTCGACAAGCCGGCTGGCGACCCCTGTACGAACCTCGACGAGCACGACGGCTGCCGCATCCACCGGCAGTTGCGTGAGCGTGGGTTCAAGGGCTGCACGGTGTTCGACTGTTTCGGGGCGGGGCAAAAGGTCAGCCGGCAGACGTTCGCCGGGCGATCGTGGCGTGACGACCCCGCGACGCGTGAGGCGATGTTCTCGACGTTCCCGCTCGTGCGGAGGCTGCACGAGCTGCTCTGGTACCTGGATGAGGCGATCACGCTGGTCGAGCGCGAGCGCGCACACGCCGCCGCGGCCCAACACGGCCGCACCCGAGCAACCACCCCCGACCCGGCCCCGTGGCTCGCCGCCTTCGAGCACGTCCGGAGCCTCACCGACGGCACCCCCGACGAGCTGGCCGCCCTCGACGTCGACGCCGAGTACGACGGGGTGCGCGCGCTGTTGGTCCAGGCGAGTGAGGTCGCCCGGGCGGCCGTACCCGCGCCTCCTCGGCGGTCGAGGGGCAAGGGACCGACTCTCGAGCCGGGGAGCGACCTGATGGGTGCGGCCCTGGCAGGGGCGGCGCTGCGGGGGCGGACGCTCCGTGGCAGTATTGCGATCGCGGCGGACCTGCGCGGGGCTGACCTCGACCGGTGCGATCTGCTCGGTGTCGACCTGCGGGACGCCGACCTCGGTGGGGCGGACCTCTCGGGGGCGATCTACCTGACGCAGATGCAGGTCAACAGTGCCCGGGGTGATGCGGCGACGCGCCTGCCCGAGGGCTTCGCGTGGCCGACGCACTGGGCTGGCGGGCGCTAGCTTTCGTGCCTCTGGCGGCGCCTCCGTCGCGGGGCTAGCCTCCCCGGCATGAGGACGCTCACGTACTCCATCAACGTCACGCTCGACGGCTGCATCGACCACCGTGAGGGCCGGCCGGATGCCGAGGTCCACCAGCTCGCGACGGACGCGCTGGCCCGGGCCGACGGTCTGCTGCTCGGACGGGTCACCTACGAGCTGATGGAGCAGTCCTGGCGTCCGCCCGCCTCCGACGCGTTCCCCGACTGGATGCAGCCCTTCGCGCGGACCATCCACGAGATCCCGAAGTACGTGGCGTCGACGACGCTCGAGAGCGTCGACTGGAACGCCGAGCTGCTCGGCGGTGACGTGCGTGAGGCGGTGCGCGAGCTGAAGAGCCGTCCCGGCGGCCCGCTCCGTCTCGGAGGTTCCACCTTCGCCACCGACGTCGTCGGTTGGGGCCTGTCGACGAGTACGAGTTCACCGTCTACCCCTGGGTCGCCGGCCACGGCCCTTACCTGCTCGCCGGCCTCCCCCGCCCCCTCGACCTCACCCCGCTCGCCCGCCACGACCTCGCCTCCGGCGCGGTCGCGACCACGTACCGCCCGCGGTACAAGAGCTGCTAGAAGCGATGACACCAAGGAGGCGCGGGCTGACTTCCAATCTGACTCTCAGGTTTGCCCATTGCTAAAATTAGGCCCCTCAGTCGGTGCGTGTCGGTGGTGCCACGTAGCTTGATGACAGCAGCATGTTGCTGCCGATCTGAAGACGAAGGAGTCATTCATGCGCGTTTCTCCCTACCACTCGACCGTTCAGACAGACCCAGACGTGCACCACGTCTTCGACAACTGTCCGAACGGGCAACAGATCCCGCAGGCCAACAAGAGACAGGGCACGAACAACTGGCCTTTGTGCGGTAACTGCAAGCGGATGTAGCTCCGTCGCGGGAAGCGACTTCGGTCGCTTCCTGCTTCAGGCCGGTCCCCTCTGGATACCGCACGACGGCATACCGATGGTCCAGGGAACCGCTGTCAGCCAATAGATTCGAGGCCTATCCGGGTGTTGCATTAAAGGGGAGAGAAAGTATGGCCACGGAAGACGGCGTGCGCTATGAGTCCAAGGCGGTCCGCTGCGTCCGAGGGATGGAAGGGCGTACTCGTTCGAAGTGGCAGCAAGAGGGCTGGGAGATAGTCGCTGAGTCGCCCGGCCGTTTACGGACCCAGTTCATCGTCCGACGCCAGGTACGGACACGTCAGGTTCGTCTCTATGTCCTAGTCGTTAGCATCGTCGCCCTCGCAATCGTAGGCATCGTGATCGGGGGTGTGATCACAGAAGCCAGAGACGGCACCCAACCCAGTGAGCCGATTGCCGACGCCACTTCAGAGGTCGCGGTTTCAGAATCGTCATCGCCAGAAGCAACTTCGACGCCCAGCGCACTAAGTGACGAGTCCCCCGTGACCATCGAAAACAGTGCTGCGTTCGCTGCGCTCCTGCAGAACACGGATTATTGTGATGCCTCGATTGCGACCTTCGCGTCGAGCCACCGAGATCAGACACTGACCTTCGACGGACATATAGCTGCGCTCAAGCTGCATGACGGAGCGAAAACCCGCTACGACCTCTTGCTGGGCGCCGGCGACTTCAGCGAGACGTCAGCCGCCGGACCCGCCTTCCAATTTCGGGACGTGAACACGACGTCAGACCTCCACTACTTGGGCGCCGTTCCCGACTCGGTTGGCGTCGGAACAATGCTGCGCTTCACCGCACGAGTCGTCGAATACGAGCCCAACACCTGCTTGTTCCAGCTCGACCCTATTGAGACCACATTCAGGTGACCTTCGTGCAGATGTAGTCGAGCTCGACCGCACCGATCATGGACGCCCGGTGGAGCATCTCTCGATGCGAGCCGTTGCAGCTCGGTCACTGCATCGCTCACCGTCGCCTATGCGAAAGCGGCACCCCCCCGGAGACCACTCGCCCGGGTGGCCCAACCACTCGTACTGATCCGTCGCTGCCGCCGGTACGGTGACGCACTCCTCCCTCAACCGCCGCCGCATCTCGCGGTCGGCGTCATCGGCAAGGTCGTCGAGCTCGACATCGACAGCCGTCCGGGGCAAGTCGATCGGCATCTGCTTGGGGTAGTCCATCGCCCCGTCGGTGAACACCATCGACCTAATGAGCAGCCGTGACTGGTCGGCCTCACTGAGGTCGCGTTCCGCTTCAGCGAACCCGGCAAGCAAGAAGGCGCTCATCTTTGTTCTGGAAGGTCGCGCCCACCTCCGCGCAGGTGCATTGCGGCCGCTAGATCGTGGCAGCCAGCTCGGCGCCGATCGTGCGGAGTCAGCAGCCAGGGTCATTGACGAACGAGCCAATCAACTCGATCGAGGCGAGAGGAACGCCGAGGTCGATCAAGCGAGTGATCTGCATGAGGCGGAATAGATGCCGCACGTCGTACTGCTTTTGTCCGTTTGTCAGCAGCCCGGGCTAGACGCGCAGTCCGAGCTGGTGGTAGAGGGGACCGACTTGACTGTCGCGCTGGACAGATCGGCGTACTGGAAGCCATGAGTGCTCTCATTGGGTCAATTCGACGTGGTGCCGATGTGTGACTTATTACAAACTATGTCCCGAGAGCAGGGCCAAGCCCCTCGGGTGAGGCTTCAGCGGCATCGCCCAGTCGGTTCAGTACCGTCCGACCGAGCCCCGCAAGCTGTCCCCATAAATGGGCACACAGACTGAACAATAATCTGACTCACGTATGTGAGGCTGGTTCAAGTATCGGCAGTGCACGTAAAACCGCATAAGGCCTTCGGGCACTGCTCTGCACGAATACACGTGTTTGACCGAGAGTAAAGCTTGGCGCTTCCAGGCTTCATCATCGACTTAGAGCGAGCAGAGGACGCCAGCGCAATCGCTGACCTCAACGCCATACAGGAGAAGGAACGTCAGCGGGAATTGAGCATCAACACTGCTACTGAATTGAATGGCTTGGCACGGCGCGGTCAAATCTCAACCCTCGAGTTTTTCGTCGAACATGGCACCGGTGCTCTTGTTCCGGCCACCAAGACGACTATCCGGACGCACTTCGTTCAGATGGACGAAAATGGATTGGCAAGTACCTATGTGCTCGCGCAGCACTTGGCCGACAAGGTCATCGACTTCTGCATCCCGCGGAATGAGATCGCGGATGCAATGGACGTGTCCATTAGCAGTCGCACGACAGATGCAATTAGCGGCTTGAAGCAGGACGCTGTGGACTTATTTGTAAAGTCGACAAAGTCGGGGGAAGGCGGAGAGCTCCTCCTTTTTGCTCTTCTAGAGAATAGCTTGGGAATACCTCAACTCCTTTCGAAGATGTCGCTCAAGACCTCGTCAAACATGCACGTGCACGGGACGGACGGCGTCCATGCCAGGTTGGACGACCAAGACGTTCTTCATCTCTTTTGGGGTGAGTCCAAATTGCATAAGAGTCCCGCCGCCGCAATCGACGACTGTTTTCACAGCCTCGCCCCGTTCCTAGATGCAAAGTCGGAGGTTGCGAGAAAGCGCGACATCAAGCTTGTCCACTCTTATATGGCCCTAAACCATCAAGAGCTGGCGGTAGCATTATTGAAATATTTCGAAAGAGGGAACCCGAAGAGGAATAGAGTTCGGCTGCATGGCACGGCGTTGATTGCATTCGATATTGCTGAATACCCGGACTATGCCATCAAAGGCATCTCGACAAACTTAGAGAAGCGGCTCGAATACTGGCACGATCGTATTTACCAAAGCGTGGACCAGCATGAACTAGCAAACGTCGAAATTGATGTCTATTGCATTCCTTTGCCATCGGTGCAGCAGCTGCGTGACGAAATCAATGCGGCTTTTGGGAGACTTTCATGAACATCGCGGAATATTTACGCTCTAGTACTTATGCCCAGGAAAACCTCCAGGCCATCCAGAAGCAGGAACTCCTGGCAACTTTCCGGGCAGTGGAACCAGAGGCCTCGGTCGAGCCCGTTGACTGGGAGCATGCATTCTTGTGCGCCAGCGCCGCGGCCCTAATTCCTGAAGAATATTGTCAAACCTACGCCCTGCGTGTAGCAACCACTGCACTTAGCCAGCCCGAAACGGCTGTTCGGTACGGCGAGGCTTCTATGGCGATTCTAGAAGCGCTTGGAAACCGTCCTGCCATTGATTTAGCGATACGCCGCGGATACTCGGCAAGTCAAACCGAACTCCAGCAAAACGCCCTACAGGTGCTTCAAGGTCGACGACGACGGGTTGAGCTAAAGCGTGATCTTCGGGTAGGGCCCACCGAGCCGTCCGTTCGAACGGTCCCCCTATCTGCCGATTTGAACCCATTTCAAGCAGCCTTCTGGGATGCCACTCAGGGCGCAACGTGGATAAGCGCTTCCGCGCCTACAAGCTCTGGAAAATCCTGGCTAACGAGGCAGTGGATTGCCAAAGCTCTGCTGAGTTCAGACCGAACGGTGTGCGTCATCGTTCTTCCTACGCGGGCACTCGTTGAGGAGGTTTCCCGCGAACTTCTTGCTGAGGTCGGCAGCATGGCCGACATTCACACAATGCCTTGGGGGATAGAGGAGATCAGTAACAGACCCAGGGTATTCGTATTCACCCAGGAACGACTTCAGCTTCTTTTTTCGATGGATTCCGATTTCAAACCTGATCTGCTTTTCGTCGACGAGGCACAGAGTATTGAGGGTGGAAGTCGAGGAATTCTGCTCGAACAAGTCATTCACCGAGCGAGCGTGCGCAATCCTGACATACAGGTCGTCTTCGCAAGCCCAATGTCGAGCAACCCGGAAAGCCTTCTGCGCGATGCGCCATCCAACGCCGTACAAAGCATTGTGTCGACTCCTAGCGTGACAGTTACGCAAAACCTCATCTTTGTCGAGGGAGTTCGGCAAAAGCCCCTAAGACGATCTGTAAGCATCGTGAGCGACCGAGGCCGCTCAGATCTCGGCCATATCACCCTGGGTCAAAGGTCAACATCCGTTCCCCTGCGACTGGCTGGCGTCGCTCATGCCCTGGCGGGTGACTCACCCGGCAATATCGTCTACGTAAACTCTGCGTCCGAGGCAGAGAAAGTGGCCGGCCTCTTGTCGCAGATGACGGGTTCGGAATTAGTTGCAAAAGGCTCGCCCCTAGATGACCTCATCGAGCTCGTACGCAGCACTATTCACCCGCGCTACGCGCTCGTCACAGCCCTACGCGGGCGTGTGGCGTTCCATTATGGAAATATGCCCATGGTTGTTCGACTGGAGATTGAACGTCTCTTTTCCTCGGGAGAGATCCGCTATCTCGTCTGCACCTCGACCCTTCTCGAGGGAGTAAATCTTCCATGCAGAAACATATTTATCCGTAATCCGCAGAAGGGGGTGGGGAATGCTTTAAGTCATCGTGATTTTTGGAATCTGGCCGGCCGGGCTGGTCGCTGGGGAAGAGAGTTCGCAGGAAATATCGTATGCATCGACACAGATGTTGATGACCTTTGGGCAAACCTGCCCACTAGGAGGACCAAGTGGCCCATTACAAGGGCCATGGATCATGCCCTCGCAACACCCGATGCCCTGGAACGCATCGTGTCTTCAGACAGTCCCAGCACAAAAGACACTTCTCTCGCGGAAGCCGCAGTTAGTTATGCATCAGACCTGCTCATGCGGGGTGAGACCCTCCCGCCGTCCCTTCAGGGCATCGCCTCGCAGAGCCTCCGAAGAAGCATCGAGAGAATGGTGTCTTCGGTCAGAGTACCGACGACCGTCATAGCCGGCCACCCGGGGATCTCGCCTCGACTGATCGACAATCTATTTAGGCGCCTCTTGCAAGAGCGAGTGACCGCTAGCGAGCTTGCTCTACCACTCCCGGAAGATATTGAAGCGAAGAACTCTTACGGGGAGATCTTCGGACGGTTGGCTGATGAAGTGACGACCGCATTTGGGGGCGAGAAACGGCAACAGCAGCTTGCCAACCTCGTCGTGAACTGGATGAAGGGTATCCCCTTGTCGCGACTGATTACATATCGCATCAAGGCTTATCCATCTAAGTCATTATCAGCCAATATTCGCGAGGTCATGAGCGATATCGAAAATGTTTGTCGCTTCCAGGCGCCACGATATCTGGGGCTATACGGAGACACAGTCACAGCCGTAGCCAATAGTCGCGGAGAAGAAATACCTGAGGGGCTAAGCGACATAGTAATGATGCTCGAGATGGGCGTGTCAAGAAGAACGGATCTTTCAATCGCTTCTCTTGGTATCAGTCGGAGCTCGACCGTCGCTCTCGGGGCTCTCATCGCGAATGACTCGTTCAGCGTCCCCCAATTATTGGAATGGCTCCGCGAGAGGAATCTGCAGGACCTTGATTTACCCGCACTTGTGAGAAGTGAAATAAGCCAGAAACTACGGCCCTCGCTCTAGTTGTACTGAGCCATCAGGTTGGTGTCACTCGGGCTGCTGGACTTGTTCCGTGGCCGGTGTGGATTCGTTCAGTGTTGTAGTGCTCGATCCAGGGCGCAAGGGCTCCTGCTCGAGCAGCGTTGCTGGTAAAGGGCTGCCGGCATGCCCACTCGGTCGCGAGGGCGCGGTTCAAGCGTTCGACTTTCCCGTTCTGCCAGGGGCTGTGGGGCCTGATGAACTTCTGCCGGGCCCCGAGGTCCGCAACGGCAGTCTTGAATGCAGCGGAGCGGCGGTATGCGAAAGCGTTGTCCGTGATGACGCGCTCGATTCGGGTGATGCCGTGAGCGGCGAAACGTGCGGCGGCTCGGGTGAGGAACCCAGCTGTGGTTGCGCCCTTCACGTCGGCATGGATCTCGGCGTAGGCGAGGCGGGTGTGGTCAACGACTGGGGCGTGGACGTAGTCGAACCCGACGGGGGTTTTTCGGTCGCGAGTGTTCGCGGCGCGGCCGTGAACACGCCACCCGCCACCGTCGGGGATGCGGCCCAACGTCTTGACGTCAATATGGATCAGGTCGCTGGGATGGGGATGCTCGTATCGATTTTGGGACGACCGGGACGCGCGGATGAGATCTCCGGTGACGGGGTTGCACCACGCCAGTTTTGGAATCTGATGGCGGGCCAGGATGCGGCTGATAGTCCGGGCTGGGACACCGGTCGCTGCTGTAAGACGAGCGGGGCCGAAGCGGAGCCTGGCCCGGGCCTCAAGAACGGCCTGCTCTCGTGCCGGGCTGGCCCGGGTCGGGGTTCGACGAGGACGGCTTGATCGATCGATCAACCCTGGCGCGCCCTCGTCTCGGAATCGTCGGACCCATCGGTAAGCGCACTGACGCGAGATTCCGAGCTCGCGGGCGACATGCGCCACGGGCCGGTGATCCCCGACGACTCGCTCGATGAGCAGTGCCGTCCCGTGGACGGTCAGGCGGGCGCTAACTTCGGACACAGGGACCTCCTGGTGGATGGCAGAACTAGACAGCTCCACTAAGCCAGGAGGTCCTCCTGTTTTCAACTCAACGTGTCACCAACGTCATGGCGCTCCAGCGAACCCGGCGGGCAAGCAGGCACTGGTCCGGTTCTCGAGGATCGCCGCCAACCCAGCGCGGATGCGTTGCAGCCGCCCGATGGTGGCGGCCAGGTCAGCGTTGATAGTCCGGAGGGCGCCGGCGGGGTCGTGACGGACGAGCCAATCAATTCCATCTGGGCGAGCGGGACACCGAGGTCGATCAGGCGGCCTCACCCGTCGCGGCGTAGCGATCGGCCCATCGTTTCGCGGTCGGAGGACATGTAGAAAAAGCACCGCGGCATGAGGAACAGGCCATCCATCGTCGACGACGAGACGGGCGATGCAGAGAGGTCCGCGTCGGGTCAGTTATGGCAAGGGGGCTTTCTGGGGCAAGTGGTTGAAGTCAGCAACTCCACCACACCTCAGAAAGTCCTCCTCATACCCCGGGGACTACAGCCCCGTCGCCGCAGATCAACCCACAACAACCATCCCCGACACAGTCAGCCGGAGTGTCACGCCCCGGTGGCAGTCTCCTGGTTGACAGAGTTCTCGACGTCTTCTGGCAAAGAATCGACCATCTCGCCCGTGGTACCAGCGTCCGGCGCATCACCGCTTGTTCGAAATGCGTTAAGTTCTATGTCGTCGAAACTCCAGACACTTGCCGCCAGCAGTGCGAGAGTTTTCTGCCTTTGAGCGATCTCAGCACTGCCCCAAACAGGCTGGGCATAGCCCAGAAGCTCCTTCGTCAGCATCAACTCTGAGGTGGCGTACGCGTCAGCCTTCTTTGCCGCAAATACGCCATTTTTGATGGCAGCGTTTAGTCGACGGTCTAGGAGGGTGAGGTTACCAATTCGGTTGATGAGGCCGGAATGGTTCGTAAGACGCATCCCCGCTTGGGGAGTCTGGGGATAAATATGTTCCAATTGCACCTTGCGCCCACTTCCGAGCTTGAGTTCATCAGTAGCCCGCATGGCTAGTTCTAGCTCTGCAAGGAGGTATTTGGCCGAGTCAGTCCGGCTGACCATTGCGAGTTCGAATCCTCTTACGAAATCGCTTAGGGGGGGTGCGAAGGCGCGAACACGGGCGAGGGCTGCGGCGAGAGATTTATGTTCCCGAATGTCCTTGGCTTCAGCGTAGATCTCCGCTTCCAAACGGGTGCTTTCCCGCCCAAGAATCAGGGAGTGCCGAACGAACAGTATGAGAAGGCTTGCAACGTACTCTCGGAATTCTCGTTCGCCGACACTCTCGCGCACTGCTACAGCTGACATCAAAGCCGGGTAGAGGACTGTAGCGCCAAGTTGATTGATTCCCTCCAGTGACCGTTTTACGTCCTCATCAATGTCCGCCGAGTCTTTCAACGTACGGTAATCAGCGGCAGCTTTGGCGAGGTTCTGAGAGAAATCGACAGCGTCAACACCATGCGAAGCAAACGAGGCCTTCATCTCGCGATATAGCGATCGCGTCTTTACGTCACCGTTGAGGCTAACCCAGTAGTGCCGCAAAAATTGATCGACGCCCGCGTCCTCGAAGAGCGAGAAAACATCAAGCCAAGATTGGACAACGTCGTTCCTGCCGGCCTCACCGTTCGCGGCACGGAGGAGATAGCTACGGAGGAGGTCTGGAGTGGAGAGTCCTATACCGCGATCGTTCAGTGCCTCAAACACAGTCGCCGCAGTGTCCTCATCGGTAGTCTTTACACTCACAACGGAGAAATGTTTTAGCAAAACGTCTTGGAGACGAATGCTGTAATTGAATGCTTCCTCAGGCGACATGCCTGCAGTTGCCAGGGCAATTTCACCCAAAAAATACTTGTACGCCTGATCAATTAGACCGTGAGACCGAAGCTTTGCCTTCTGGTTGGAGACACCCTCAGCCTGGATAGCCCGACGAAAGTACTCCCTGTCGTAATTATTCAGAGTCAAGCTATATTGATTTGATTTGGTCGCATCATCAAAGTCAGCAATAAACTTGGAGTGAAGCCTGCTTGAAGCACTGTTCTGGTCCACTGGGCGGCGTGTCTCACGAATGGCGCACAGAAGAATAGTTGCCGTTGCCAGACGCTGCTGCCCGTCCAAAAGGAGGCTTTTCGTCGGCGTGGTAACAATGACGATGGAACCGAGAAAGTATTGTTGACTATTAATGTTTGACTCGGGATACGTCTCATCAAACCTCTTCAAGTCGGCCCAGAAGACCTCGACTTGATCAGACTTCCAAGAGTAGGAACGCTGCCAGTCAGGGACTTCGATTGGCGTGGCTGCCGTTGTGAGCAGTTCGGAGAGAACGACAGCGTCGGCTGTGTAGTTAGCATCGGGCATGAAGCGATCATAAGGCGAGGGGGCGCCCCTGTATAGGCGCGACGCATTAAAGCTGAAGGAAATAATCCCGTTTTAGGCGAGAAGTCGACTCGGATCGAAGCCAAACATTCGGCTGGCAGACATGTGCCACTTAGACTAAAACACACCAACATTGGCATCGCTGATCGTCGAGATTGGCGATCACACCTTGGTCTAAATCAAGACCACGTCAGGTGGTTCCTAATGCTGACAGCGCAAAATCAGGCCAAGTTAGAGGATAACGAGACCCGGGAAGTGGCTGCCATTGGATGCAGGTCTCCGGACTAAGCAATGAAGGGGAGCGCACCGATGGCCCCCATTACGCTGATTGCCTACGGCGCGTTGACGCCACGGCCAGAGAGCCCCGGGAAAGGCAAGTCGCCATTTTTTTGGTCGGGCTGACAGGATTTGAACCTGCGACCCCTTGACCCCCAGTCAAGTGCGCTACCAAGCTGCGCCACAGCCCGAGATCCGGGTTCGAGTTGCGACCCAGGTCTTGGTGTTGCCCCGACCGAGGCAACCCCACAACTATAGCCGATGAATGGGTGTGCCTGAGACCAAGCCCCAGCAGGGCGGACCGAACGGAGTGTTTCGCCCCGTTACAGCGCACGGGACGGCAGGCACCCCACCCACCTACCGTCGTGACATGCCCACCTCGACGACCCGCGCCTCCTCGGCCCTGCCGATCCGTCTGCGCGGCGTCGGGAGGCGCTTCGGCGAGCGCCCCGTGCTCCACGCCCTCGACCTGGACGTGACGGCCGGCGAGATCATCGCCATCGTCGGCCCGTCCGGCTGCGGCAAGTCGACGCTGCTGCGCCAGGTGGGCGGCCTCGACCAGCCCGACGCAGGCACCGTCGACATCGACGACTCCCCCGCCCGGCCCACCGACCAACGCTGCGCCATCGCGTTCCAGGAGCCGCGCCTCCTGCCCTGGCGCACCCTCCGCCAGAACGTCGAACTCGGCCTACCGAAGGCCCGCAGGCGCAGCGAGCGCGCCGAGGCCGGCAAGGGCACCAGGGGCAGCACACCAGACAAGGCCGCCGGCCGGGCCCGCATCACCGAACTGCTCGACCTCGTCGGGCTCGGCAGCTCGGCCGGACTCCGCCCCCGCCAGGTGTCCGGAGGCATGGCCCAACGCACCTCCCTCGCCCGCGCCCTCGCCCGCGCCCCCAAGGTGCTGCTGCTCGACGAACCGTTCGGAGCCCTCGACGCCCTCACCCGCCTCCGCATGCACGACCTGCTGCTCGACATCCACCGCGCCGAACCCACCACCGTCCTGCTCGTCACCCACGACGTCGACGAAGCGCTCTACCTCGCCGACCGCATCGTCGTCCTCGCCGACCTCTCGCAGCAACAGCCCCGGCCCGCCGGCGCCACGGTCGCCGCCGCCACCGCAGGAGGCGCGGCGCACGCCGACACCGCAGGAGGCGCGGCGCACGCCGACACCGCAGGAGGCGCCCCCAGCATCCAGCGCATCGTCACCGTGCCCGGCAACCGCCCCCGCGACCGCGACGACCCCGCCCTGGCCGAGCTGCGCCTCCAGCTGCTCGCCGACCTCGGCGTCCACCGCGTGCACGCCGGCAACTCGACCACCAGCACGCTGACCGCGACGGCCACCGCCGGACGCACCCGGACCGAGACCGTACCCGAACCCGCACCGACCCCCACAGACCACCGCACCGCCCCCGACAGCACGGAGACGAACCGATGACCTTCCGCACCTGCCCCACCACCCGCACCCGCGCCTCCTGGGCCGGGGGTCTCGCCCTCGCCGCGGCGAGCGCCCTCCTCCTCACCGGCTGCGTCGCGGGTGAGGACGCCGGCACCGGCTCGGCCGACGCGGCAGGCGGCGCCGGGTCGAGCGACGGCGAGTGGTCGACCGACACGCTCGACATCGACTTCGCGACCTACAACCCGCTCAGCCTCGTCGTGAAGGACCAGGGCTACCTCGAGGACGCCCTCGGCGACGACGTCACCGTCAACTGGACCCAGTCGGCCGGCTCGAACAAGGCCAACGAGCTGCTGCGCGCCGGAGCGGTCGACGTCGGTTCGACCGCCGGCTCGGCCGCGCTGCTCGCCCGCTCGAACGGCTCCCCCATCAAGACGATCGACGTGTACTCGCAGCCCGAGTGGTCGGCACTCGTCGTCCCGGGCGACTCGACCATCACCGACGTCGAAGGCCTCCGGGGCAAGACCATCGCGGCCACCACCGGCACCGACCCGTACTTCTTCCTGCTGCAGGCGCTCGACCAGGCCGGGCTCAGCGCCTCCGACGTGACGATCCAGAACCTGCAGCACGCCGACGGACGCGCCGCCCTCGAGAACGGCAGCGTCGACGCCTGGTCCGGACTCGACCCGATCATGGCCGCGAGCGAGGCCGAGTCGGGGACGAAGCTGCTCTACCGCAACGTGGACTTCCTCAGCTACGGGTTCCTGAACGCGACCGAGTCGTTCCTCGAGGCGTCGCCCGACGTCGCGCAGGTCGTCGTCGACTCGTACGAGAAGGCCCGCGCCTGGGCGCTCGAGAACCCGGACGAGACCGCCGCGATCCTCGCGAAGGCTGCCGCCATCGACCCCGCCGTCGCCACCACGGTGATCGACCGCACCCACCTCGACATCGACCCCGCCCCCGGAGCCGACCAGCGCGCCGTCCTCGACACCGTCGGCCCGATCCTGGTCGAGTCGGGCGACGTCCCCTCGCAGGACGACGTCGACGCCGCCCTCGACTCGCTCTTCGACGACTCGTACGCGACGGCCGCGTCCACCTCGTGAGCAGCACCCTGACCGCCACCCCCCGTGCCGAGGAGGCGCGGGTCGTCGAGGACGGACGCCGCGCCTCCTCGTCCGGGTCGCCCGCCCCGCGACGCCCGGGCACCCCGGGCGCGCCTGCTCCCCGCCGCCTGGCACTGCTCGGGGTGCTCGTGCCGGCCGCCGTGCTCGCCGCCTGGGTGCTCGCCACCACCGTCGGCGGAGTGCCCTCGTACCGCCTGCCGTCCCCCGCGGACGTGGTGCAGGCAGGAGTCGACCTCGCCGCCACGGGTCAGCTCGGCCTCTACATCGCCATCTCGGTGCAGCGGGTGCTGATCGGGTTCGTGGTCGGGTCCGTGATCGGGCTGGTCGTCGGCGCCGTCGTCGGGTTGTCACGGGTGGGCGAGGCGTTGCTCGCCCCGTCGATCGCGGCCGTGCGGGCGGTGCCGTCGCTGGCCTGGGTGCCGTTGCTGATCCTGTACCTCGGCATCGGCGAGGACTCCAAGGTGACGTTGATCGCGATCGGTGCGGCGTTCCCCGTCTTCACCACCGTCGCGGGGTCGCTGCGGCACGTCGACCCGCAGCTCGTCGAGGCGGGGCGCGCCTACGGCCTGCGGCGGGTGTCGCTCTTCACCCGGGTTCAGCTGCCGGCCGTGCTGCCGTCGCTCGTGTCGGGACTGCGGCTCGCGCTGGCTCAGGCGTGGCTGTTCCTCGTCGCGGCCGAGCTGATCGCGTCGTCGATGGGCCTCGGCTTCCTGCTGACCGAGTCGCAGTCCAACGGACGCGTCGACCGGATCTTCCTCGCCATCGTCCTGCTGGCGCTGCTCGGGACGCTGAGCGACACCGTGCTGAACGTCGTGCAGCGCGTGGCGCTGCGGCGCTGGCGGTAGGCCGCAGGCGGCGGAAGGCGAGCGGCGGGCGGTAGGCGGCGGGCGGTAGGCGGCGGGCGGTCTGCCGTGCCGCCCGGGCATGACGCCAGGAAGTGGTCACTGCGCCAGGACTAAGCCTGGCGCCGTGACCACTTCCTGGCGTCGTGGCCCGCCCCACTTCGTCACGCCACGCCACGAACTACACACGCCGCCACGACATCGCGTGGCGGCGTATTTACCTCGTGGCGGGATGCAAGCCGAGCACCTGCCGTCGGCACGCCGCGCACCCTGCCCGGCCCGCGCCTCCGACGTTCGCCCCATCCGCACGCCGCGCGCGCTGCCCGCCCCGCGCCTCCTGCACTCGTACCGTCCGCCCGCCGCGCGTCCTGCCCGGCCCGCGCCTCCTGCACTCCGCTCCCTGCCCCCTATGGCGCGACCTACCCGGGCAGGCTGTGCCGACCACCGCAAGCTGTGCTGAACGCCGACCGCGGGCCGCGGCCCGCGGTCTGTGCTGCCGGCTGCAAACTGTGCCGCCCCACGACCGACGCCCGCGGCCCGCTGCCGGCCGCTGGCCGCCGCCCGCTGCCCGCCGCCGGCCGCTGGCCGCCGCCTGCCGCCCGCCGCTGGCCGCCCGACGCCCGCCGCACGTTGCCCCTACGCCGCCACCCGCCTCCGCTCCCGCCCGCGCATGACCACCACGACCGCGACCATCGCCGCGAGCGCCAGCCCCACGATCGCCGGGGCCCCGACGTCGACGGCGCTCTCGAGCCCTCCGCGGGTCGCCTGCGCGCCGAGCCACAGGGCGGTCGCCCCCTGCACCAGGTAGGCGACGAGGTACACGGCCGACAGCGTCCCCGCCCGATGGTGCTCCGGAGCGAACCGCGACACGATCCCTAGCCCCGACGCGAAGAAGAGGCTGTAGCCGACGCCCGACAGCACGCAGAACGCCAAGAACAGGCCCAACGACTGCTGGGCCGCGGCCAGCACCAGCGCCGTGAAGCTGAGCGCCGTCGCCACCGCCGCCACGATGACGGCGACGACCACCGGGACGCGTCGTGACGCCAGCGCCACGACCGCGATGACCACCATCGACAGGGCGATCACCGCGCCGGTCACGAAGGCGTTGTCGCTGCCGATCAGCGTCACGCCGATCTCGGCACCGAGCGAGAGGACCACGGCCCCGAGAGCGTAGGAGGCGCTGACACAGACGGCTGCGGCGCCCACCGCCCCGAGGAGCGCGCGCGGCACGCTCGGCCACCGTGGCCTCCAGCGCCCGGCCAGCGCGTCCCGGTCCCGCGGCAGCCGCCAGACGAGGACGAGCACGCCCACCTCGACGACGAGCAGAACCCACTACGTGAGATGCAGCGGTTCGGGCGCGTACTGGACGAGCGCTCCGCCGAGCAGCGTCGCGAAGACGAGGCCCACGGCGGTGGAGGCGGTGCTGATGGCTCCGGTGCGCGCCGAGTTGACGGGACCGGCGATGTCGATCATCGCGGCGGTGGCGGGGCTGAGCGACAGGCCGACGCCGAGGCCCATGAACGCGCGGCCGACCAGCACCCAGCCGACGTCCGGCGCCAGGGCGAACAGCAGCACGCCGACGATCGACGCGCTCACGCCGAGCAGGATGCTCGCCCGCCGACCGATCGTGTCGCTGAGGCTGCCGAAGACGAGCAGCACGACGACGAGGACGAGCGGGTAGACCGCGAAGATCGCGGTCGTGACGAACGGCGTCAGCTGCCAGTCGGTCGCGTAGAGCGGGTAGACCGGCGTCGCGGCGCCGCTCGTCCACAAGGCGAGGGCGAGGACGGAGGCGCAGGTCCAGAACGCGAGCCGGTCCGGCCCGTCGGGACGGACGGAGGCAGCGAGGTCACGGGGCATGACGGCGACGCTAGCACCCTGGATACGAAAAGCCTATCGAGGTAGGCTGTCGGCATGGCTTCTCGTGGACCCCTGGACCCGCGCTGCGGCATCGCACGCAGCCTCGACCTGCTCGGCGAGCGCTGGGCCCTGCTCGTGGTGCGGGAGGCACTGCTCGGGCACACCCGGTTCTCGCAGTTCCGGACGCGGCTCGGCCTGTCGCCCGACGTGCTGACGGCCCGGCTCGAGTCGCTCGTCGCCGCCGGCGTGCTCGAACGCTCGACCTACCGAGAAGACGGGGCCCGTGAGCGGGTCGAGTACCTGCTGACCGACGCCGGCCGCGACCTCTCCCCCGTGCTGGCCGCCCTCGCCGTCTGGGGCGACGAGCACGATCCGCACCCCGACGGCGCCGCACGGCGGTTCAGCGTCGCCGGCTCGGGTGAACCCGTGCGGGTCGCGTTCGTCACGGGCGACGGGCACGTGGTCGAACCCGCCGACGTCGAGATGGTGCTGAGCGCGAGCGACTAGGCCCCGCCTCCTCGGGCCTGCGGCCGTTGCCGCCGGCCCACCTGCCTGCCTTCGCCCGGCTGTCGGTCCACCCGCCAACCCCGCAGCCCCGCCTGCGAGCCCGCCTGCCAGCCTGCCCGCCACGAACTAAACCCCCCGCCACAGAATCGAATGGCGGGGTGTTTATCTCGTGGCGTGGTGCGGGGCGCGCGGACCCTCAGCCCGTGCTGTCGACCACGCCGGGCTTGGCCGGTCGCGGGAAGGCCGCGCGCATGCGTGCGGGGCGCGCGGACCCTCAGCCCGTGCCTTCGACCGCGTCGGGCTTGGCCGGTCGCGGGAAGGCCGCGCGCATGTGGTCACTCGTGAGGAGGTCACCGATGCCGATCATCAGCAGCGAGAAGACGATCTGTTCGACGACCATCCACCCGGGGTAGAGCCCGGGAATGGTCGCGACGATCAGCGTCACGATCGGGAAGATGCGGCTGAACAGGCGGAGGCGCGAGTAGGCCCAGTAGTAGCCGAGCTGGGCGCGCCACGCGAAGACGTACAGCGAGGCGGTGATGAACAGGACGACCGTGGAGCGGAACCACACGGCCCACGGCACGTGTTCGCCTCGGCTGGTGAGGACGGCGGCGATGAAGATGGCGGTGAGCCCGACGACGGTCTCGCCGAACAGGAGCCACCGGATGCCGACGAAGCTACGGACCGTGCGCGGGTGCCGCTGCATGTCCTCGTGGATGACGTAGCCCGAGTGACGCCCCCCGGCCAGCCGGTCGAGCTGCAGCCGCTGCCACACCCGGTCGGCCGCGGCCGACAACCCCGCCCCCGAGGAGGCGCGGTGCCACAGCCCAGCGCCCGTCACCCTCGCACCCCGTCCGCTCGTCTCACGAACACCAATGGTGCCCTACTCCGCCCTCAGAACTGACCACCCTCTGCCTGCCCGGGCTGCAGCATGAAGCACCACGAACTCGACGACACCTGGACCTTCGAGCGGCCCGTGTAGACCGTGATGGAGTAGCGAGTTCCATCTGTGCTCCACACTACGAGCCATTCGTCCCTGCCATCAGGCGTAAAGACCCGCTCGGTCCGGAAGTCCGCAGAGTCAGCCAGTTCTGATTCCACGAGGGAGAAGTACGCCTCTTGTTCTGGGGCTTCGGCGTACTCGATAGTCGTCGACCCGGTCCATTGGTGTCGACCCTCGGAACACGACATCAGGACCCCGTCAGCTGGCTCCAGGATGCCCACGATGCTCTCCGCGCCGCCCATGGACGCCAGGTCTCGTTGAGTCACCATGATGTCGCGTTTCAAGGCCGCGAGATCCACTCGATCGGTCTGTTCATTTATGTACTTCATCTGCTCAAGCCCCTCCGGGGTCTCTTGGGCGCAACCCGCGACCAAGCTGGACAACGCTGCAATCACGGCTGCACACCGAACCGCGATAGCTCTCGCCTTGGTTTTAGCCATCAGGGAACAGCTCCCGCCTCAAGGCATCGCGCACCGGCGCATTGTCGTCACTCGATCGAGCGACGAGCGCATGGTTGTCGTCCAGCTTCCAGACCGGGGTGTAGCTTGCCCCGGTCTGCTCAAGTTCCACGTCATGCGGACTCTGGTAGTACCCACGCGAGTCGAAGTCGTCGGACCGGTTCGGGTTCCGCCCGCCCCAGACACCACCGGTTGACTGGGCCTCCATCAGGAAGTCCCAGTAGCTGTAGTCGGTGTAGGTCGTGCCCGCTCGCGGCTCCCACTCCGGCGGCATCCCGGCACCCGCGAGGGAGATCACCTTGTCGTACGTGGCCCCATGGACCTCGGCGGACGTGATGTTCGCCAACCCCCAACTGTGCCCGATGGCCACGTCGCGGTATCCGGGTTCCGTTCTGATCGGATCCACGGCCAGCCCCCGCTGGAAGTCGTACAGCGCCTTGCTCGTCCCGCGCGCGAATTCGGGGTCGTTGGCCTGCGCGAAAGCCCCGACGAATTCGGCCGGGTTCTTGCTGCCTTCGGCGCCACCCGGGAAGACTCCGTCCTTGAAGACGAACGCCACGGACGTTCCATCCGGATCGTTCGCCTCCAGCCACTTCGCCATCTGCTGCAGACTTCCGTTCTTCCCGTAGAACGAGTCCATGTTCGTCAGCGTCCCCGGCACGTAGGTCAGCACCGTCCTGGTCGATTCGTTCCAGTCGCCGATCATCTCGATGATGCGACTCTTCGACGGATCGAAGAGGTACAACTGAACCGTCGGCGGCTCCGCCACCGCTCGCCCGAGGTACCCGCGTTCGCGCGCCAGTGCGGCCAGCAGCTCATCGTCGCCTTGCAGCCCCCGCCGCCCGATCGGCCCCACCATCTCGTCGATCTCGGCCATCCGCCGCTTCGCGTTGAACACGTTCGCCGCGACCCGTACCGACGGCGGCAGACCGTCGAGGGCCCCGATGATCGCCGGAGCCCCTCGCACCAGTGCCACCTGCACCGCGGTCAGCCCATCAGCGTTCCGCGCACCCTGCTGGCCGAGCTCGTCCCACCAGGCCCGCACCCGCTCGGGATCGGCCAGGAACGCCTCGTCGACCAGTTCGGGGTGCTGCTCGAGCAACATCGTCAGCTCGGTGGACGAGAGCCCTGCCAGCAGCGCCAGCAATTCTTCGGACGACCCCGCGGCCAGGGCCTCCCCGGTGACCTGCGGCAGGGACCCCATCGCCTCGGGGCTCTGCAGCGCGGCGATGCACCGACGATCGGCCGCAGCCCGCTCTTCGACCAGGTCGGCCCACAAGCCCGCGACGACCTCGAGCTCGCGTTGCTCGTCGTCGATGCGACGCTGCAAGGTCGACCGTTCACCCGAGCGGTACTCGGACTCCACGACGATGCCGAACAGGTCGCCCTGTGCCGCCTCCCGCGCCTCGCGCATGACCGTCTTCAGCGCGACCCCCGTCGAGAGGATGTTCTGCTCGGCCATCGCGCGCCGCGCCTCCAGGGTCTGCTGAGACCCCTGGATCAACGACACGTCGACCGCGTAGGCGTCGAGCGCCGCCGCGTGGTGCTCGAGGCCCCGAGCCACAGCAGTCACCTCGGCGGACACGTCCGTCATGGACGCGACGAACTGCTCGCCCGAGCGTCCCCGCCAGCACTCGGCACCCCAGCTCGCCGCCTCGGCCAACCGGTAGGCCGCCACCTCGAGATCGTCGACCTCGGTCCGCCTCGTCGTCGCGAGCTGCCGGATGCCCTCGACCGACCCGACCCCCGGGCCGGCGTCGGCACTCATTTGGACCCCACCCCGGCCAGCTCGCCCACCGGCAAGCCAGCGGCCAGGTCGTCCACCGGCAAGCCGGCGGCGAGCCGCGACTCCACCTGCTCGAACTCGCGCACGAACGTCGTCGTGAAGTCGCCCACCGCCTGGATCGCCTCGACGGCCAACCCCGCCCGTCTCACCAGCTGCCCCGTCGCCTCGTCGAGGACCCCCGCCACGCTCGGTGAGCCGACGTCGGCCACCGATCCGAGCGTCAGCGTCGCCGACACCCCGGCGTCGACGGCCGCCGTCGACACCCGCCACGCAACCGACGTCAGCGTCTTCTCGTCCACCACCAGGTCTGCCATGCACCCTCGCCCTCCATCATGCGACATTCACATATCGCTGCCGATGAGAGCCACCCTAGCAATGCAGAACGCCCGGTGTGGAAACGATCCACAACCGGGCGTTCAGTCCACAGGCGGGCCTGCGGGCGGTGCCGATCCGTCGACGGGACGGGCACGGGAGAAGGACTACGGGCGCTTGCGCTTCTCGCGGACGCGCATGTTGACCGTGATGGGCGTCCCCTCGAAGCCGAAGATCTCGCGCAGGCGTCGCGTGATGAAGCGACGGTACTGCGGGTCGAGGAACCCGGTCGTGAAGAGCACGAAGGTCGGCGGGCGGTTCGCGGCCTGGGTCCCGAACAGGATGCGCGGCTGCTTGCCGGACCGCAGCGGGTGCGGGTGCTCGGCGACGAGCTCGGCCAGCAGGGCGTTGAACTTGCCGGTCGGGATGCGGGTGTCCCACGACTCGAGCGCGAGCTCGAGGGCGGGCACGAGCTTCTCGAGGTGGCGCCCGGTGCGGGCCGAGATGTTCACGCGCGGGGCCCACGACACGTGGTCGAGGTCCTGCTCGATCTCGCGCTCGAGGTAGCGGCGACGGTCGTCGTCCAGCAGGTCCCACTTGTTGAAGGCGAGCACGAGCGCGCGACCCGACTCGAGCACGAGGTCGATGATGCGCAGGTCCTGCGTCGAGATCTGCTCCGTGACGTCGATCACGACGACCGCGACCTCGGCCTTCTCGAGCGCGGCCGAGGTGCGCAGCGACGCGTAGAAGTCGGCGCCCTGCTGCAGGTGGACGCGCTTGCGGATGCCGGCGGTGTCGACGAAGGTCCACACTCGACCGGCGATCTCGACCTGCTCGTCGACGGGGTCACGGGTCGTGCCGGCGAGTTCGTTGACGACGACGCGCTCTTCGCCCGCGGCCTTGTTCAGCAGCGAGCTCTTGCCGACGTTCGGTCGACCGAGGATCGCGACGCGACGAGGGCCGCCGATCTCCTGCTTCGCCACGGTCGACACCGCGGGCAGCTTGGTCATGCACAGGTCGAGCAGGTCGGCGACGTTGCGACCGTGCAGCGCCGACGCGGGGAAGGGCTCGCCCAGCCCCAGCGACCACAGTGACGCGGCTTCGAGGTCTTTCCGGGCGTCGTCGCTCTTGTTGGCGACGAGGATGACCGGCTTGTGCGAGGCACGGAGCATGCGCACGACGGCCTCGTCGGTGGCGGTCGCCCCGACGTTGACGTCGACGACGAACAGCACGGCGTCGGCCAGGTCGACCGCGATCTCGGCCTGCATCGCGACCGAGCGGTCGATGCCGATCGCGTCGGGCTCCCATCCGCCGGTGTCGACGAGCGTGAAGCGGCGTCCGCCCCATTCGGCCTTGTACGAGACGCGGTCGCGCGTGACGCCGGGCTTGTCCTCGACGACGGCCTCGCGCCTCCCGAGGATGCGGTTGACCATGGCGCTCTTGCCGACGTTCGGTCGGCCGACGATCGCCAGCACCGGCAGGGCCGGGGCGTAGGTGAGTGCGTCGGGGTCCCAGTCGGCCCCCTCGAGGACGTCGATGTCACCCTCGTCGAGGTCGTAGTCGGTCAGGCCGGCGCGGAGGGCTCGGGCGCGCTGGTCGGCGTCCTCGTCGGGCATCGTCTGGATGCGGTCGACCATCTGCTCGTCGAGCTCGGGGTACTTGTCGTCGTCTGCCATGGGGGCTTCCTTAAGAAATGGGGGTGCTCGCTCGCACGAGCTCGACCACGGCCTGCACGGTCTGGTCGAAGTCGAGTTGGGTGGAGTCGACGGTGGAGACGCCGGGTGCGGCGGTCATGAAGTCGACGACCTTGCTGTCGAGCCGGTCGCGGGTCGAGAGCTGCCGAGCTGTCTCTTCGGCACTCTGCCCGGTCACCTCGGCCGAACGCCTGGCCATTCTAGCGGCTTCGCTCGCGGTCAACAGGATTCTGACCTGGGCATCCGGTGCGACGACGGTCGTGATGTCGCGCCCCTCGGTGACGATGCCCGGCTTGTCGGTCGACGCGATGATGCGGCGGAACAGGTCGACCATGAACCGGCGGACCTCGGGCAGCTTGGCCACGTGGCTGACGGCGGTCGTCACGCGTGGCGTGCGGATCTCGTCGGTGACGTCGCGACCACCGATCGTCACCGAGGAGGCGCGGGCAGGGTCGATCCCGATCGCGTAGTGGAACGTCGGCAGCGTCGCGATGACGGCCTCGGCGTCGTCGAGGTCGACGCCGCTGTCGAGCGCGTGCAGGGCGAAGGCCCGGTAGGCCGCCCCGGTGTCTTGGTAATCGAAGCCGAGGGAAGCTGCGGAGGCGCGGCTGACGCTCGACTTGCCGCTCCCGGCCGGCCCGTCGACGGCCACGACCACGTGGCGGTGCACGGCCTCGGCGGTCTCGGCCCGCAACTCTTCGACGTGGGCCTCGCCGGCGGGACCCCCGACGCCGTGCTCACCCGGCGAGCGCTCGGGGTCGACGTCCGACGAGCCGACGGGGCTCGTGCCGCCCAGGTCGCCGCTCACGCGAACGCCCCCACGACGGTCCAACCCCGGGTCTCGAGTTCGGTGACGAGTCGGTCTTCTTGTTCGGGCACGATCGATACCTCCGCGAGTCCTACCTGCGCGCCCGGCGAGTGCTCGAGCCGCAGATCTTCCAGGTTGACGCCGATCTCACCGATCTCGGTGAGCAGGCGGGCCAGTTGCCCGGGAGTGTCGTCGACCATGACGATCACCGAGCTGAACTGGGTCTGTTGCCCGTGCTTGCCGGGCAGACGGGCGACGCCGACGTTGCCGGCGCCGATGCTCTCGGCGACGGCGCGGCGACTGCCCGGCGCGTCGGGTGCCTCGAGGGCCTCGACGACGCGGTCGAGGTCGGCGCGCAGGTCGCGCAACACGACGGCCACGCGGGAGGCGTTCGCCCCCAGGATCTGCGTCCAGAGCGCCGGGTCGCTGCTCGCGACCCGCGTGACGTCCCGGACGCCCTGACCGGCGAGGCCGAGCGAGGCGTCGGGTGCGTAGCGCAGACGCGTCGCCATGAGGGAGGCGACGACCTGCGGCGCGTGGCTGACGAGGGCGACGCCGGCGTCGTGTTCCTCCGGCGTCATCTCGATCGGGGTCGCTCCGAGGTCGAGCGCCAGGTCTTCGACGGCGGCCGCCCGACGGTACGTGATGTCGTCGTGCCCCGCGATGACCCACGGGCGGCCGACGAAGAGGTCGGCGCGAGCCGAGACGGCTCCCCCGCGTTCGCGGCCGGCCATGGGATGCGATCCGATGTACCGCGACACGTCGGCGCCGCGCGCACGCAACTCGGCGAGCGGGGCGACCTTGACCGATGCGACGTCGGTCACGAGCGCCTCGGGCCAGGCGTCGAGTTCGCGCGCGACGATGTCGCTGGTGACGTCGGGCGGCACGGCGACGACGACGAGCCCGGGGGCGTCGCCGTCGGCCGGGGGCCGCCCGGCGCCGTAGTCGACGGCGAGGCTGCGCGCCGCCGGTGACACGTCGTCGAGGATCACGTCGACGCCGTGCTGGCGCAGACGCAGACCGATGCTGGCACCGAGCAGACCCGAACCGACGATGCGCACCTGGCCTGCCAGCCGGCGGCTGCCCGCCGTCAGCACGCCGACCGTCGAAGGGTCGGCCGACGGCACGTGAGCGAGGAGCGCGTCAGACCCGAAGGCGTCGTCGGACGAGGAGGCGCGGTGCGCGTCGGTCACGACCGTCCGCCCCCTCGGGGACCACGTCCCCCGGCGTCGGGTCGGCCACGGTACGGACGGTCGCCGCCGCGGTCGTCGCGACCGCCACGGTCGTCGCGGCCTCCGCGGTCGTCGCGGCCTCCGCGGTCGTCGCGCGGGCCACGGGCGGGTCCGCCACGCGAACCCCCGCGGTCGTCGCGTTGCTCACGGCCCTGGTAGCCGCCGCTGCGCGACCCGTCGCGGCCTCCACGCTCGTCACGACCCTGGTAGCCACCGCGGGAGTCTCCGCGGTCGTCACGACCTTGGTAGCCGGCACCACGCGAGCCACCGCGGTCGTCACGACCCTGGTAGCCACCGCGGGAGTCTCCGCGGTCGTCACGCTGTTCTCGTCCCTGGTAGCCGCCGCGCGACGCACCACGGTCGTCGCGACCCTGGTACCCACCGCGCGAACCACCACGGTCGTCATGACCGGCACGATCGTCACGTCCGCCTCGGTCGTCGCGGCCCTGGTACCCGCCACGCGAGCCCCCACGGTCGTCGCGCGAATCGCGCCCACCCGTGTAGCCACCGGCACCGGCACCGGCACCGGCACCGGCACGACGGTCGTCACGCGCGCCACGGTCGTCTTCGCCCCGCTCCGCTGCGCCGCGGTCGACCCATCCGCGGTTGGTCGCCTTGCCGCCGGCACGGATGCCCGAGGGGCGTCCGGTGCGCGGGTCGCGGTTGGCGTCGCGGTTCGGGTAACCCGCCGCGCGCTCTTCACCAGGGCTCAGCGGACGGTCTCCGCCACCTCGCGGCGCACGGTCGTCACGCGAGACGAACCCGCCGCGCGAGCCGCGATCGTCGCGTGACACGAACCCACCGCGATCGTCACGACCTCGGCCGTCGTCGTTGCGACCCTGGTACCCCGGTCGTGCTCCACCGCGGTCGTCACGTCCCTGGTACCCGCCACGGGCCGGACGCTCGTCGCGCCCACGGCCGTCGTCGTTCCGCCCCTGGTAGCCACCACGAGACTCGCCGCGGCCGTCGTCGTTGCGGCCCTGGTAGCCACCACGAGATCCACCGCGGTCGTCGCGTCCCTGGTACCCGCCGCGAGCGGGACGCTCGTCACTGCCGTGGTAACCGGTGCGAGCCGGTCGTCCCTCGCGTCCGCGACCATCGTCGTTGTTGCCCTGGTAGCCGCGCACGGGACGCTCGTCGCCCGAGCGTCCGTCGTGCCGGTTGCCCTGGTACCCACCTCGGGTCGGGCTCTCGTCGCGTTGACCGCGGCGCGCCTCCTGCTCTCGGCGGACCTGCGCCCGGCGCGAGGTCGACTCGGCCTGGTCGCGGGCCGCGGCACGGCGACGCTCGGCACGGGCATCGGTCGCGGGGTCGTACTCTTCGTCGTCCTCGTCGTAGTAGTCCTTCTCGACCTCGTCGTCGGCGAGGGCCAGCTCGACGACGTCGGCCTCGTCGACGGGGGCGTCGGGGCTCTCGGTGATCGGGGCGGCGTCGACCGTCGAGTCGGCCGTGGCGTCGCGTGAGATGGTGAGGATGGCCCCGAGCTCGACCTTGGTCAGCGAGCGCATGTGGCCGACCTTGAGCGTGCCGAGGTGCAGCGGGCCGAACGACCGGCGCACGAGGTCGATGACCGGGTGGCCGACGGCCTCGAGCATGCGACGGACGATGCGGTTGCGCCCGGAGTGCAGGGTGATCTCGATCAGCGACGAGTCGGAGGAACGCGAGAGACCCGCACCACCGGCGACGAGCGTCGCCTTGTCCGCCGCGATCGGGCCGTCGTCGAGTTCGACGCCGGTCATCAGCTCGTTGAGCACGGCGGGCGTGACGACGCCCTTGACCTTCGCGATGTACGTCTTGGTGACGCCGAACGACGGGTGCGCGAGAACGTGCGCGAGCTCGCCGTCGTTGGTCAACACGAGGAGGCCGCTCGTCTCGACGTCGAGGCGGCCGACGTTGAAGAGGCGCTCTTCGTACTGCTCGGTGAACTGACGCAGGTCGGGCCGGCCGTTCTCGTCGCTCAGGGTGCTGACGATGCCGACCGGCTTGTTGAGCATGACGTAACGACGCGTGGCGTCGAGCTGGACGGCGCTGCCGTCGACGACGATCTTGTCTTTGGTCGGGTCGATGCGGCGGCCGGGTTCGGTGACGACCTTGCCGTTCACCGTCACCCGCCCGGCGGCGATCATGTCTTCGCTGACCCGGCGCGAGGCCACGCCCGCGGCCGCCATGACCTTCTGCAGGCGCTCGCCCGAGGCCAGCTCGGAGTCGTCGGAGGAGAACTGACTACGCGACATCGTCGAAACCCCCCTGGCCGTCCGAGAGCAGGGGCGAGATGAGCGGCAGCTCATCGAGCGAGTTGATGCCGAGATGGGTCAAGAGGAGGCCTGTCGTTTCGTAGTTGATGGCGCCTGTCTCGGGGTCGGTGGACGACTCCGTGATCAGACCGCGACCCAGCAGCGTACGGACGACCGAGTCGACGTTGACCGCCCGGATCTGGGCGATGCTGCTGCGGGTGATGGGTTGCTTGTAGGCGATGACCGCCAGCGTCTCGAGAGCCGCTGAGGACAGTTTCGTCGGGTTCTGCGTCAGCACGAAATCGCGCACGACCGGATCGTGCTCGTCGCGGACGTAGAATCGCCAGCCGCCACCGACCTCACGCAGCTCGAAACCCCGTCGGATCGTGCCGTCGACACCGTCGAAATCGGCCACGAGCGTCGTGATCGCCTGCTGCACCACGGCGACGGGGGCGCCGACGGCGGTCGCCAGATCGACGAGCGACTGCGGCTCGTCGGCGACCATCAACAACGCCTCGAGACGACGCGCGACGGCATCGGGTGACGACGGCGATTCGTCGACGGCCTGGACGACGTCGTCGGCCGTCCCGACGGACGAGGAGGCGCGGGTCACGTCAGCCCTCATAGTCGGCCCCCAGCGCCGCGAGGTTCTCTTCGGTCCAGGTCTCGGCCACCCAGCGCACGCTGAGTTCACCGAGCGGCTCGACCTGCTCGAACGAGATGGACGCGTGGCGGTACAGCTCGAGCAGCGCGAGGAACCGGGCGACGACGACGCCCTTCTCGTCGATTCCCGCGACGAGCTGGCGAAAGGTGAGGACCGACCCACGACGGAGCAGCGCCACGACGACGGCCGCCTGCTCGCGGATGCTGACCAGGGGGGCGTGGAGGTGGTCCAGGCCGACCGTGGGTGTCTCGCGCGGCGCCAGGGCGAGGGTGGCGAGCGCCGCGAAGTCGTCGGGCGAGAGCGTCCAGACGAGCTCGGGGGTCGTGACGCGGTACTTCTGTTCGAGCCGCACCGAGCGGGCGTGACGCGCCGCCTCGGCAGCGCCGTGCTGGGCGAACCACTCGGCGGCCTGCTTGAAGGCCCGGTACTGCAGCAGCCGGGCGAAGAGCAGGTCGCGCGCCTCGAGGAGGGCGACGTCCTCGGCGTCGACGAGCTCGCCCTGGGGCAGCAGCCCCGCCACCTTGAGGTCGAGCAGCGTGGCCGCGACGACGATGAACTCGCTGGCCTGGTCGAGGTTCTCGTCGGTGTCGATGCGACGGAGGAACGACAGGAACTCGTCGGTCACGGCGCTGAGGGCGACCTCGGTGATGTCCATCTCGCGCCTGCTGATCAGCGAGAGCAGCAGGTCGAACGGCCCGCTGAAGTTCTCGAGCCGCACCTCGAAGCCCGGCGAGACCTCCGGGCCCGCGAGGGCGGTCTCGTCGGCGCCGGCCTCGGCGGTCGCCGACTCAGGCCGCGGCACCACGCGCGATCAGCTCTCGGGCCAGCTGGCGGTAGGCCTGCGCCGCCGGGTGCTCGGGGGCGAACTTGGTGATCGGGGTGCCGGCGACCGAGGCGTCGGGGAACTTCACGGTGCGGCCGATGACGGTCTCGAGCACCTGGTCGTCGAACGCCTCGACGACGCGTTCGAGCACCTCGCGGCTGTGCAGCGTGCGCGAGTCGAACATGGTCGGCAGGATGCCGTCGAGGGTGATCGCGGGGTTGAGCCGGTCGCGCACCTTCTCGATGGTCTCGACGAGCAGGGCGACGCCGCGGAGGGCGAAGAACTCGCACTCGAGCGGGATGAGCACGCCGTGCGCCGCGGTGAGGGCGTTGACGGTCAGCAGGCCGAGCGAGGGCTGGCAGTCGATCAGGACGACGTCGTACTCGTCGCTGACCTGGCGCAGGATGCGCGCGAGGATCTGCTCGCGGGCGACCTCGTTGACGAGGTGCACCTCGGCGGCGGAGAGGTCGATGTTGGCCGGCATGACGTCGAGGTTGTCGACGCGGGTGGGCACGATGACATCGTGGGCGTCCTTCACGGCGCCGATCATCAGGTCGTAGATCGTGGCCTGGTCGTGCGACTGCACGCCGAGGCCGGCCGTCAGCGCACCCTGCGGGTCGAAGTCGATGGCCAACACGCGACGGCCGTACTCGGCGAACGCGGCACCGAGGTTGATCGTCGTGGTGGTCTTGCCGACGCCGCCCTTCTGGTTGCAGAGGGTGATGATGCGGGCCGGGCCGTGGCTCGACAGGGGCGCGGGAGTCGGGAACTCGGTGCGCGGGCGCCCGGTGGGGCCGTTCGCGGGGACGGTCGCCGGAGCGCTCTCGAAGAGGGCGGGGGTGCTCGAGGTCGGCTTGGTGCTCACGGATACGAGAGTACCGGCGCCCCCCGACGCCGACGGGCTGCCGCGCCCGGCCCGTCACCAGGAAGCCTCATGCCTTGCTTGAGGGTTTTGCCTGGTCAGCGCCAGGTCGGGGCCGGGTCGGCCTCGGGTCCCCGCGCCTGGTGAGCGCCGGGTCGCCACCGGGTCGTCGCCGGGTCGTCACGCGGGTGACGACGCCCACCGGGCACGCGGGTGCGCCGTCGAGTAGACGTCCCGCAGCGCGTCCGCCGTCACCAGCGTGTAGATCTGCGTCGTCGCGACCGACGAGTGCCCGAGCAACTCCTGCACGACCCGGACGTCGGCCCCGCCCTCGAGCAGGTGCGTCGCGAACGAGTGCCGCAACGTGTGCGGCGACACCTCGACGCCGAGCTGCGCCCGGTCGGCCGCCGCCTGGATGATCAGCCACGCGTTCTGCCGGGACACCCGGGCCCCGCGCGTACCGAGGAACAGCGCGGGCGTCGGGTCTCCCCGCGGCGAGAACACCGGTCGGGCCCTCACCAGGTAGGCGTCGAGCGCCCGGCGCGCGTAGCTGCCCAGCGGGACGACGCGCTGCTTGTTCCCCTTGCCGAACAGGCGCACGACGTCGCCCTCGATCACGTCGTCGACGTTGAGCGACACGGCCTCGCTCACGCGTGCCCCCGTCGCGTAGAGCAGCTCGAGCAGGGCCTTGTCGCGCAGTCGGGTCGGTTCGTCACCGTCCGTCGCGGCGAGCAGCGCCTCGACCTGACCCACCGAGATCGCCTTGGGCAGGCGACTCGGCAGCTTGGGCGGCCGGGTGGTGGCCGCCACGTCCACCGCGACCAGCCCCTCCTCGAGCGCGAAGCGGTGGAAACCGCGCACCGACGACAACACCCGGGCCACCGAGGAGGCGCCGAGCGGCTTCTCGGCGCGGGTCGCCAGAGCCGCGGGGAACGTCGCGACGTCCGCGGCCTCGATCTCGTCCAGGGTGCGCCGTCCTGCCTCCGCCAGGTGCGCTCGCCAGAGGACGAGGTCGCGGCGGTACGCGGCGGTCGTGTTCGGGCTGAGACCACGCTCGACCGAGACGTGCCTCAGGTACCTTTCCAGCGCCTCCTCGATCGTCACGAGGTCAGGCTACGGCCGGGACCGCCGTGCCACCTCGGCGACGCACGCCTCAGCGGGACGCGACCGCGGCGAGCGCCGCGATGCTGAGGATCGAGTTGTGCAGCCGGCCGGCCAGCACTCCGTCGACGATCTCGTCGAGCGAGACCCAGCGCTTCTCGATGTCGGCTTCTTCGTCGCTCCGCTCGAACGCGTCCGCCGTGGCGCCGACGCCGGTCGCCCGGAAGACCGTGACCATCTCGTCGTTGCCGCCGGGTGTGGTGTGGAACGAGACGAGCTCGTCCCAGTTCGTCGCCTGCAGGTCGGCCTCTTCGGCGAGCTCGCGCTTCGCGGCGTCGAGCTTGCTCTCACCCTCGGCGTCGAGCAGGCCGGCGGGCAGTTCCCAGTCGCGGGAGCGGATCGGGTGCCGGTACTGCTTGATGACGAGCACGCGCTGCTGGTCGTCGACGGCCAGCACCGCCACGGCACCGGTGTGCGCGACGTACTCGCGCACCATCGGCGAGCCGTTGTAGTCGACGGTGTCGCGCTTGACGTTCCAGACCGCGCCTTCGAAGACGACCTCGGACTTCGTGATCGTCGGCGACGCCGGTTCGTCGGCGAGCGGCTCACCGGTCGTGTCGGTCACGCCACGACCTCGGCGGCGTCGGCTTCGTCGGCGAACAGCTTGCTCGCATCGTGGCGCTCGAGCGACGCCGCCACGAGCCCGGCGAACAGCGGGTGCGCGTCGTTGGGGCGGGACCGCAGTTCGGGGTGGGCCTGCGTCCCGATGTAGAACGGGTGGACGTCGCGGTCGAGTTCGACGTACTCGACGAGCGTGCCGTCGGGTGAGGTGCCCGAGAAGCGCAGGCCCGCGTCGGCGATCTGCTGACGGTACTGGTTCGAGACCTCGTAGCGGTGACGGTGACGCTCGGACACCAGCTCGGACCCGTAGAGGTCGGCGGCGAGCGAGCCCGGCGTCAACGCGGCCGGGTAGAGGCCGAGGCGCATGGTGCCGCCCAGGTCACCGTCGGCGATGATGTCGACCTGCTCGGCCATGGTCGCGACCACCGCGTACTCGGTGTCGGGGTCGAACTCGGACGAGGAGGCGCCGGTCAGGCCGGCCTCGTTGCGCGCGTACTCGATGACCATGCACTGCAGGCCCAGGCACAGGCCGAGCGCCGGCAGGCCGTTCTCGCGGGCGAAGCGCAGCGCGCCGAGCTTGCCCTCGATGCCGCGGATGCCGAAGCCACCGGGCACGCAGATGCCGTCCACCTGGCTGAGCGCCTTCGCGGCGCCCTCGGCGGTCTCGCAGTCGTCGGAGGGTATCCAGGTCAGCGACACCTTGGTCTGGTGTGCGAACCCGCCGGCCTTGAGGGCCTCGGTGACCGAGAGGTAGGCGTCGGGCAGGTCGATGTACTTGCCGACCAGGCCGATCGTGACCTCGTGCTTCGGCTCGTGGACGGCGGTCAGGACGGGCTGCCAGCCCGACCAGTCGACCTCGCCGGCCTTCTCGCCGAGGCCCAGGTGGTCGATGATGTACGCGTCGAGCCCCTGGTCGTTCAGCATGGCCGGGATGTCGTAGATGCTCGCGACGTCCTTCGCGTTGACCACGGCGTCCTCGTCGACGTCGCACATCAGGGCGATCTTCTTCTTGTTGCTCTCGCTGACCGGACGGTCGCTGCGCAGCACGAGGGCGTCGGGCTGGATGCCGATCGAGCGCAGGGCCGCGACGCTGTGCTGGGTCGGCTTGGTCTTCTGCTCGCCCGACGCGCCCATGTAGGGCACGAGGGAGACGTGCACGAAGAAGACGTTCTTGCGACCGAGCTCGTGGCGCACCTGACGAGCGGCCTCGATGAACGGCTGGCTCTCGATGTCGCCGACCGTGCCGCCGACCTCGGTGATGATCACGTCGGGCTTGGGGTCGTCGTCGGCCTGCTGACGCATGCGCCGCTTGATCTCGTCGGTGATGTGCGGGATGACCTGCACGGTGTCACCGAGGTACTCACCGCGTCGTTCCTTCGCGATGACGGTCGAGTAGATCTGCCCCGTCGTGACGTTCGCCGACTGGCCGAGGTCGATGTCGAGGAACCGCTCGTAGTGCCCGATGTCGAGGTCGGTCTCGGCGCCGTCGTCGGTGACGAAGACCTCACCGTGCTGGAACGGGTTCATGGTGCCCGGATCGACGTTCAGGTACGGATCGAGCTTCTGCATGACGACCCGCAACCCGCGGGCCGTGAGCAGATTGCCCAGGCTGGCGGCCGTCAGGCCTTTTCCGAGGGAGGAGACGACGCCTCCGGTGACGAAGATGTGCTTCGTCGTGCTGGCATCTGGACCCGAGTTCTCAACGTTCACCACGGGATTCCATCCTATGTCACACCGAGCCGTTCCGACAGACCACGCCTGTTACGAACGCGTGTCGGCCGTGGCCGGTCGTCGGGCCGACGAGGCGAGTTCGAGCAGTTCACGGGCATGCTCGAGACCGCTGGAACTGTCGGGCAGTCCCGAGAGCAGCCGGGCCATCTCGGCGACGCGCTCGTCGCCCTCGAGCTGGTGCACGCTGCTCGCCGTCACCTCGCCCGAGGCGTCCTTGACGACGCGGAGGTGGTTGGTGGCGAACGCGGCGACCTGGGCCAGGTGCGTCACCACGATGACCTGTGCCCGTTCGGCGAGCGCCGCCAGGCGTCGGCCGATCTCGATCGCGGCCGAACCGCCGACGCCGGCGTCGACCTCGTCGAAGACGAAGGTGGGCACGTCGCTCGACCCGGCCATGACGACCTCGAGCGCGAGCATGACGCGCGAGAGTTCGCCGCCGGACGCGCCCTTGCCGAGGGGGCGGGGCTCGCTGCCGGGGTGCGGCCTCAGTAGGAGCGAGACGACGTCGCCGCCGCTCGTCCCGAGCTCGTCCCGAGGCGAGACCTCGACGACGATCTCGGCACCGGTCATGGCGAGGGCGCTCAGCTCGGCGCTGACCCGCGTCGAGAGGTCGGCCCCGGAGGCGCGGCGCAGGTCGCCGAGGACGCCCGCCCGTCGTTCGGCCTCGGCCCGCAGCTCGGCGACCTCGTCGTCGAGGTGCGCGAGGCGGTCGTCGTCGCCGTCGAGCTCGACCAGGCGTCGGCTGCCGTCGTCGAGGAGGCGGATGACGTCGTCGAGGGTGGGACCGTACTTGCGGACGAGCCCGCCGAGGTCCGCGCGGCGGGTCTGCACCGACTCGAGTTCGACGGCCACGTCGGCGTCGAGGGTGCCGAGGTAGCTCGACAGGCGGGAGGCGGATTCGCCGACCTGCACGCTGACCTCGGCCAGCAGGTCGGCGATGGGCTCGAGCGCCGGGTCGTGCGGGGAGACGCGTTCGATCTGACGGCGTGCCTCCTCCACGAGGGAGACGACGTCGCGCGTCCCGTCGACCGCGTCGGTCGAGAGCACCTCGTGGGCGAGGCCGGCGGCCAGCCTGAGGTCTTCGGCGTTGCTGAGTCGCTCGGCCGTGGCGTCGAGCTCGTCGAGTTCGCCGGCCACGGGGGCGAGGCCCTCGATCTCGTCGATCGCGGCCCGCAGGGTGTCGGCCTCGTCACGTCGGGCGTCGCGGTCGCGTGTGATCTCGTCCAGTTCGGCTCGGGCGGCCAGCCAGGCGTCGTACGCGCCACGGTAGTGTGCGGCGGCCTCGGCGAGAGCGGCCCCGCCGTGCGCGTCGACGGCCGCGCGTTGGGCGGCAGCGGACTTCAGTCGGATCTGCTCGGACTGGCCGTGGACCACCACGAGGTGGTCGGCGAGGTCGCCGAGCACGCCGATCGGGGCCGTGCGTCCGCCGACCACCGCACGGCTACGCCCCTCGGCCGAGACCACGCGACTGAGGAAGAGCTCGCCGTCGTCGACGTCGCCGCCCGCGTCCCGGACGCGCTCGACGATGGCCCCCTCGGTGGGGACCAGCCAGCGGCCGTCCACGACGGCCTGGGGGCTGCCCGAGCGGACGACGCCGCTCTCGGCACGCTGACCGAGCAGCAGGCCGAGCGCCGAGACGACCATGGTCTTGCCCGCCCCCGTCTCGCCGGTGACGGCCGTGAAGCCGGGACCGAGCGGCAGGGTCGCCCGACCGATCACGCCGAGGTCGCGGATCGAGATCTCTTCGATCATCGGTCTCCCTCGCGGGCCGGATCGGACGTGGTCGGGGTGATGGTGGCCCCGACGGCGACGTCCTCGACGGTGGCCGGTCCGCGCCAGCCCGTGACGGGGAGCTGGAACTTGGCCACGAGGCGATCGGTGAACGGGCCCGTCCGCAGGCGGGCCAGTCGCACGGGCTGGTCGGAGCGGCTGCACTCGACCCGGGCCCCCGGGGGCAGGTCGTGCTCGCGGCGACCGTCACACCACAGGATGCCGCGAGCGTCCGTGCGGCTCAGCACCTCGACGGCGAGCACCGAGTCGGGCCCGACGACGAGTGGTCGGGCGAAGAGCGCGTGGGCACTGAGCGGCACGAGCAGCAAGGCCTGCACGGCAGGCCACACCACCGGGCCGCCGGCCGAGAACGAGTAGGCCGTCGAGCCGGTCGGCGTGGACATGACCACGCCGTCGCAGCCGAACGACGACAGGGGACGACCGTCGACCTCGATGACGACCTCGAGCATGCGCTCGCGTGAGGCCTTCTCGACCGTGGCCTCGTTCATGGCCCAGGTCTCGTAGACGACCTCGTCACCGTTGGTGACCTTGACGTCGAGCGCGAACCGCTCTTCGACCTCGTAGTCGGCCGCGAGGACGCGGGCGACGGTGTCGGCCATCTCGTCGCGCTCGCTCTCGGCCAGGAACCCGACGTGGCCGAGGTTGACCCCGACGATGGGAGCGCGGGTACCGCGGATCAACTCGGCGGCACGGAGGATCGTGCCGTCGCCACCCAGGACGATGACGCATTCGAGGTCGTCGCAGGCCACGCCGTCGAACAGGATCTCTACGTCGTCGATGGCGGCCGTGGGCTGGGCCCGACGGATGTCGTCCCACTCGTCGCGGGGAAGGACGGGAACCACACCGGCGTCGCCCAACAACCCGCAGACCTCGAGGGCGGCGTCGATGGAGTCGGGACGCCCCGTGTGCGAGACGACCAGGATGTGTCGTGTCGAAGAGATGTCGTTCACCCTCTCGTCAAGCTGTCGGCCGTGCTGAGCCATTCTGTCGGATTCGTACCGACCGAGGCCGAGAAGTGCACACAGTACTCGCGGTTGCCCGAGCCGCCGACGATCGGGGACGAGATGAGCCCGGCCGTGCCGAGCCCCAGGTCGTGGGCGGCCCACAACACCGTGGTGACGGCCTCGTTCCGCAGCACGGGGTCGAGCACGAGACCCTCCCGGACGCCCTGTCGGCCGACCTCGAACTGCGGCTTGATCAGCAGGACGAAGTCGTTGTCCACACCCACGCTCGCCACGAGTGCGGGCAGCACCATCGTCAGGGAGATGAACGACACGTCGGCCACCACGAGCGACACCGAGGAGGCACGGGTCGTCAACGCCGCGAACCGCTCGGCCGTCAGGTAGCGCGCGTTCTCGCCCTCGACGATCGTGACCCGCGGGTCGAAACGAACCGGGTTGGCCAACTGACCGTGGCCGACGTCGAGGGCGACCACGTGCTCGGCCCCGCGCTCGAGGAGGACCTGCGTGAACCCGCCCGTGGACGCTCCGACGTCGAGGGCCGTCCGGCCCGTGGGGTCGACCCGGAACGCGTCGAGCGCACCCAGGAGTTTGTGTGCCGCACGACTCACGTAGTGGTCGAGGCCGGCGACGGCGACGTCGTCCGACTCGCCCACCCGAGCGGACGCCTTGACCACTCCCACGCCGTTGACGGTCACCAATCCGTCCGACAACAAGCGGGCGGCATGCGTCCGTGACCGGGCGAGACCACGCCGGGCGAGGACCGAGTCGAGTCGATCCCCCGGCGCTTCGGCGGCCGTCATCGACCGCCCTGACCGATGTCGTCGGTGGTGCCCTCGAGCACGGCGCGGAGCTCGTCGTGGATCGCGGCGAAGGCCTCGGCCCGCGAGGACAAGGGGAGGGACTCGATGCCCGACAGCTGCTCGGCGGACGCCACCTGCGCCTCCTGACGGTCTGCGGCGTCCACGACGTCGAGGTCGGTGTCGTCGCGGACGGTCGCGTCGGGATGGTCGCTCATGGTGCCGTCCAGACTAGCCGCCGCCCCTGACGGTCGGGTCGGGAGCGATCAGCCGTCGGCGTGCAGCTTCGGGTCGACGTCGAGCCCGTAGATGGCCTTGCCTGTCCCCCACACCGCGGCGGCCCCGGCGCGCAGCAGGTCGACGGGGTCGCCTCCGTCGGACAACACCCGCACCACGTGACCGCGGACGGCGACGCTCGCCCCGCGGACCGTGACGACGTGCACGTCCTCTTCGTCGTGTTCGACGGTGTCGGGATACGGCTGGTCCAACTCACGGAGGTCGCCGACGATGAAGTCCGGCCGGGACTTCGCGTCGGCGGCGAGCACCTGCTTCGCGCCGTCGATCCCGGTCAGCACCAGGATCGAGACGAGTCCCGCGGCATTCGCGCCGACGATGTCGGTGTCGAGCCGGTCCCCGATGAACGCGGCCTTCGTCGCCCCGAACCTCTCGACGGCCGCGGTGAAGATCGGGGTCTCGGGCTTGCCGGCGGTCACGGGCAGGCGCCCGACGGCCGTGTGGACCGCGGACACCAGCGTTCCGTTGCCGGGCGCGACACCACGCTCCTGCGGGATCGTCCAGTCCGTGTTCGTCGCGATCCACGGGATGCCCGTGTGCAAGGCGAAGGACGCCTCGGCGAGCTGCGCCCATCCGACGTCAGGGCTGAAACCCTGCACGACCGCCGCGGGCGCGTCGTCGGCCGAACGGGTGACGACGAAGCCCTCGGCCTCGAGCACCGACGTCAGGCCCTCGCCGCCGACGACCAGCACCGTCGAGCCGGCGGGCACGGCATCGACGAGGAGGCGCACGGCGGCCTGCGGGGACGTCACCACGTCGTCCGCGCCCACCGAGAGTCCGTAACCGGCCAGTTGACCGGCCACCGTCTCGGCGGTCCGCGACGCGTTGTTCGTGACGTACCCGACCCGACGGGTGCGAGCCAGATCCGTCAGGCTCTCGACCGCGTGGTCGATGGCGTGCCGCCCCCGGTAGACGACCCCGTCGAGGTCGGCGAGGACGGTGTCGACGCCGTCGAGAGGCGTCACCGCGTCAGGCACGGTGGTCGTCGACGTGGTCCGTGCCCTGCGGGGCCGTCTCGGGATCGGCAGTCTCATCGTGGTGGCCCTGCTCCTCGTCGTGCTGCTCGTCCGCGCGGTCGTCCGGACGCTGCTCGGGTCCGTCGAGGTCGTCGGCGCCGCCCTGGGACTCCCCTGGCACGCCGTCGGGCTCGCCGAGCGCCAGCTCACCGGGCTCGTCAGACATCGGTTCATCCGACTCTTCGATGGTCAGCTCACCGGGCTCGTCGAGGGCGACGGGTCGTTCGTCGGAGAATTCGACGTCCTCCTCGACGATCTCCACGGTCTCGCCGTCGGCGCCACCGTGTTCGAGGGCCGCGAGAGCGTCCTCGGCCCGGTCGGCGAGTTCGAGCCACTTCTCCCCCTCGTCGGGGCGACCCAGATCCTCGAGGACCGTGCCGTAGGCGGCGAAGAGGGCCGGGCTGTAGCTGAAAGCCTTCGTCCGGTCGAGTTGGGGGATCTCGAGCTCGCCCAGAGCAGCTTGGGGTTGGCCGAGGTCGAGACGGGCACCCGACATCGCGATGGCCAGTGAGACGCGCACCTGGACGTCAAGTGTCGACACGTCGACGGACCGTCCGAGCTCAAGCGCCCGCTCGGGACGACCCAGACCTCGTTCACTGTCGACCATGAGAGGCAACTGGTCATCACGGCCCGAGATGCGACGGTAGGTGCGTAGTTCGCGGAGGGTGAGGGCGTAGTCCCCCACCTGGTAGGCCGTGATGGCGATCGTCTCGCGGACGACCGAGATGCGCCCGGCCCGACGTCCTGCCGAGAGGGCGTGCTTGTGGGCCTCCTCCGGGTCCTCGTCGATCAGACGACCAGCCATGACCAGGTGCTTGGCCACCCAGTCCGCGTTCTCCTTGCTGAGCGTCTTGAGCTCACCACGGGCGACCTTGTCCAGATCACGGGGCTCGACGTCATCCGGGACGTGCGCGACCTCTTGCGCCGGACGGACCGACTTGATGCCGAACGGGTCACGGTCTTCCGGGGTCTCGCGGGGCGTCCAGCCCTCTCGACGATCACCACGTCCCGTCGAACCGGCACGAGGCCCTGCTCCGCGACGATCGTCGCCACCCGGGCGACCACCGCGCTGCGGACGGTCGCCCGACGACGGACGATCTCCCCGCTGAGGCCGGTCACCATGCGAGGGACGATCCCCTCGCTGGGGCCGATCACCGTAGGACGGACGATCCCCGCGCTGTGGCCCGCCGCTCGAGGGTCGCCCCCCGCTGGGGCGTCCGTTGGAGGGACGTCCCTCGGACGGACGCTCGCCGCGCGGAGGACGCCCGCCGGCCGGGCGATCGCTCGACGATCGGCCCCGGTCACCGAATGAGGGCCGGCCTGTGCCCCCACCGCGGTTCGCCCCACCGCTGCCAGAGCCCGAGGAGGGACGGCGTGGGCCGTCCTTGCGGTCGTCGTCGTCGCGATCAGTCACCGAAGTGCTCCTCTGTTGTTCTCTGCCAGCTGTCGAGTTGTGAAGGGTCGACTCTACCAAAGCGACCACGACTGCAGGAGGCGCGGTTCGGCTGGGCGAGATTCGTCCCGTAACGCAGAAAAGCCGCCCCAACTGGGGCGGCTCTTCTGGTGTTTCGTGTGCTGTTCGCACTAAAAGGAGTCCGGCGGTGTCCTACTCTCCCACAAGGTCCCCCTTGCAGTACCATCGGCGCTGAGAGT